>JBCCJB010000083.1:0-12681 GCA_039028015.1 Planctomycetota bacterium | reverse complement strand
GTCGGGTTACGCAGGACGGGATTACGTCGCAATTCGCACGCTGGGAGACATCGTGGCGCAAATCGCGACGCCCTTGATGTAGGTGCCTTTGATTGATTGAGGCTTCATGCCACCGACGAAGTCCAGAAATGCTGAAATGTTGTCGACCAATTTCGCTGCGTCGAAACTCATCTTCCCGACCATCGCGTGGACGTTGCCGCCCTTGTCATTGCGGAACTCGACCTTCCCGGCTTTGTATTCGCTGACCACCTTGCCGACATCGGGCGTGACGGTGCCAGCTCGCGGACTGGGCATCAATCCACGAGGCCCCAAGACGCGACCCAGCGGTCCGACCAAGCCCATCATGTCAGGTGCCGCGATACACACGTCGAAATCGGTGAAGCCATCTTTGATCTTTTTGGCCAGATCTTCTTGACCAACCTCATCAGCACCGGCTTCCTCAGCGGCCTTGGCAGCATCACCCTTGGCAAACACCACAACACGCTGCGTCTTGCCGATGCCATGCGGCAACACCAGCGAGCCACGGATGATCTGATCGGCTTGATTTGGATCGACGCCGAGTCGCATGTGAACTTCGACTGTCTGATCGAATTTGGTGGCGTCGAACGACTTCAGCTTTTCGACAGCCTGCGCGAGAGGCAGCGTTTCTTTCGGCTGCTTCTCGAGCGCGGCGCGGTAACGCTTAGATTTTTTTCCCATGATGGTCACGACGGAGGATTGTCGGGTGGTTTGGCGAACTCACCTGTCCGGAGCAGACGTATCTAAGTCTCGACCGCGGCAAATTCTCCCACTTCGCTCAACTTCGACGGCGCAATGCTTACAGCCGCAAAATTGAACGGCTGGGGAGTTTGGCGGTCTCCATCGAGAACGTCAAGATCATCGAATGCAGTTTGACTTGTTTTTCCAGCCTTATCCGTCCCAGGCTTGATTTGATCCGGAACGGAAGTTGCTGCTTCTGTAGACTTACGTTCACGCTGATTCGTCGTGCCAAAGTGGCGGATGGCAACAAAACGGCCCAATGGCTTGATTCAGGAGACGCCGTGTGACGAGATCGTCATGGTTGACCGCGCTGCCGGTTTATAACGAAGTCGCGTACGTTCGTGAGGTGCTTGATCAGGTCTTCCAGCACGCGAACCGCGTGCTCGTGGTCGATGATGGCAGCTGCGACGGGACCGCCAGCGAGCTTGAAGCCATCCAGTCCGAGCATCACGGTCGACTTTCGGTTATCCATCACGAAAAAAATCTGGGTTACGGTGCCGCGCTGCGATCCGCGTTCGCATTCACGTTAGAACATCGGTTCGATGGCGTCGTGACGCTCGATTGCGATGGTCAGCATCAACCCAGTCGCATCCCCAGATTCATCGAAGCGGCCTCAGCGGCCGACATCGTTTCGGGTAGTCGCTATCTGAAGCAGTACGCCGGTGACGATGTGCCGCCCCAAGAACGCATGTTTATCAATCGTCACATCACGGCCGACTTGAATCAGCGTCTGGGTCTCGATTTGACCGATGCCTTTTGTGGTTTCAAAGCGTATCGATCAACTGCACTCGCTGCGATGACGATTACCGACAACGGCTACGCGATGCCGCTTGAGTTGTGGGTTCAGGCGGCGTCCGCCGGACTTTCCGTGATCGAACTGCCGGTGCCTTTGATCTATTTGGACTTGGAGCGTTCGTTTGGAGGCAGCCTCGATCACGCCGAAACACGGCTTCGCTACTACCACGACGTGCTGCAGCGCGCGATTGATGCCGTGGGCGGTGACTGCTGCGATGCAAGTTCGCGTCGACGTTGCCCGTCGGCCTGACACGTCCTACGTTTGAAGCCGCATCGATGATCGAGCCCGAACGATTCGTCGCGAGTATCTCTACCGACAGTTGCGGTGCTGCAAGTTGGCTTTCCCGTACCACGGACCTCCAAGTCCATTGAAAGCTCGAAGCCAGGACGGACTCGGAAGTTCGTCTGACGCGATCAATCAGGCAACCCTCGATTTATTGTTGTAACCATTGATCGATAACGGCGATCAGACGTCGTGTGACATCGTCGATCTCCGCACCCGCATCGACAACGTGCGTATGTGGTGAGGCGAGAGGCAATTGCTGCAAGTAGGCGTCACGGACCGCACGCATGTAATCCAAACCGCGTGACTCCATACGATCCGCATCGCCATGCAAACGCTGAAGCGATCGTTCAGCGGGCATGTCCAGCAACACAGTGAGCTGAGGCTGCAAACCGTCGCATGCCAGACGCCCCAGTTGCCAAAGTTGCTCGGCCGGGACACCACACTGCCGTTGATTCGGTGCACCAACGCTTTGGTAGACGACCGTTGAAAGAAGAAACCGGTCGGAGATCACGATCTGGCCTGCCGCCAATGCTGGACGAATGCGTTGCTCAATCATTTCGGAACGACTCGCCATGAACAGCATGGCTTCCGTCCGGCGATGCATGTCTAGATCACTATCGAGCAACAAGGCACGAAGTTTCGATCCAAGCTCGGTTGATCCCGGATCTCGCACGCAAATCACATCGTGACCTGCCGACTCCAAATGCGCCGCGATGCGCTCGACCTGCGTCGACTTTCCAGCGCCATCTACACCATCGATGGAAAGAAATCGTCCGGCATTCTGATGATCACTCAATGGTGACTCCGGTCATGGTACCGGCCGCGTCGTAAAACCATCGGGCTTACCGATGATCGGCAAATGCTGATAGCCCGTGACGACCCAGGATCCGTCTGAACCTGACGGCTGTGCCGAAGACGATCCACGATCAGTCACGCCCGCCGGGTAACGCTTTTCCATCGTCAATTGAACCCGTCGTGGCACGCGGATGTTTTTCAACGAGCCACGTTTGTCGCTGACGACGACTTTAACGTTGATATCAACCTCGGCTTCCAGCGGTAGCGTTCCCGTTAGCACAGTGATCTCGCGGATGCTGGTGACCTCCGCAACGGAGAATTCGTATCGAGGCAATTCCATGGCCGCCTGTCGCCGCGTGGCATCATCGCCGATCACTCCCAGCACCGTATTGTGATTGTTCGTTTGCACGGCCTCGGCGGTGTCATGGATCAATTGCTCAATTTGCTCGCGATCGGTAACCCATCGTTCGGCAACGATCCAACTGACGGGAATCAGTGCGAGGACCATCAAGCCAGCGATGGCTAATGGTCGTCGACCGGTTTGCAGCCATCCATAGATCATCGCTGCCGCCAAGATTCCCAACATGAAAGCCACAATCAGCGGCCGTTCGGCAATCAAGGTCGTCATTGGCAAACACTCAATCGGTTTGGGTGCCTCATCGATTCAGGATGATACCACGCTGGTGACGACGTTCCGATCGGTGCGTTAGGATACGCCAGCAATGGGGTTTCACTGTTTTGATCAATGCCGAGCTCGATCTTCGATTGACTGATGACTTTTTTACCCGTCGTTGATGCCAGTGCGTATCGACCCGCGATGGCATCTGTGGCCGATCACGCCGGCGTGTGGGAATGGGCGCCGCCACAGATTGTGGGTCCGGTTCCTGGACGCGCAATCATCGCTGGCCCGGGAGCAGATGCCATTGTGCGTTGTGCCGAGACCAGTTTGCAGTTCCCGCTGGATTACCCCGCAATTGGTGATGCGATTGTGGCGGGCGACCGAGTCGCGTTGGCGGTCGATCCCAATATTCCAGCAATTGGCGATGTTTTGCGGGGACTGATCAATTCGTTAGCGGCCGCCGGAGTCACTCACGTGAGCGTCGTGTTTTGGGCCGAAGCGTCACTCGATCAGCTCAACGCCCTGCGGCAACAGCTGAGCGAAGCGTCTTACGCCGCAGTAGAGCAAGAGTTTGCGATCAATGTGGTGCGTCACGCACCGGCCGATCGATCCGAACACCGCTACGTCATCGCAGACGAAGACGCGATGCCCGTTTATTTGTCGCGACATCTGGTGGATGCGGACGTTGTGATTCCCGTCGTGATGGCACGACGCGACAAAATCCGATCGAACGATGTCACCGGATTGATGCCGATGTTTGCTGATGCCAGCACGGTCGTCCGACAACTCACGTCTGAATCACACAGCGCAACCGAAGATTTGCTTGGCATTGGTTTGATGGTCCTGGTCTCGGCGGACGCTGGTGGCAACGTTCGGAGCATCCTCTCGGGAGCACCCACGGCCATCGACCGAGAACTGAGCACCTTTTTTGATGAACAGACAGATGCGCCGGAGATGGTCTCCAGCGGCGTGCCAACGGCTGATTTGGTTGTCGCGGCACTTGATGGCGACGTCAACGCGCAATCGTGGGCTAATATCGCCCGAGCCGCTTCGGCTGCAGCGGAGTTAATCATCGACGGCGGATCGATCGTCATTTGGTCACACGTCTCAACGCCATGCGATCCAAACTGGCAGCGTGAACTTCTTGGCACGTCAGCAGCGGACGAAGATCTTTCATGGGAAAACGACGTCGGTGGCTCGCCTGATCATGATGCCTCGGAAGGCGAATCTCGAGGTGAACTTGAAGACAGACTCAGCACCGTCGATCAGGCCGACGCGAGCACAGCATCAACCGAAACACACGTCGACCCGATTGGAACGCAGCTCGCACGACAATTGGCATCACTGTGTCGCAAGGGTACTGTTTGGCTGCACAGTGAGTTGCCACGAAGTGATGTCGAACAGCTGGGCCTGGCGGTGATCGATTCGATCGAAGAACTCAAGCATTTGGCTTCCCAACGGGCCGCCGCTGGTGTATTGCGAGCCGCGGCGTTTCATGGTCCCGCGGTCGATGGAGCAGCGCGTTGACGGATGCTCATTCGGCAATGGCCCATCGCGGCGAATCCATGGCCGCCGCATTTCGTTTTTGCCCCTCTTGCCGACATCCGAACCCCGATCCGGGGGCAATCCCGTTTCGCTGTCAGCAATGTGACTTTGCATTCTTTTTTGGCCCCGTCGCTGCCGTGGGTGGTCTAGTCATCAACTCCCGCGGAAAGCTTCTGCTGGTACGTCGTGCCCGCGATCCGGGTCGCGGGCAATGGGGTTTGCCGGGTGGCTTTGTTGATTCCGGGGAATCAATTGAAGCCGCGCTGCACCGCGAGGTGCACGAAGAAACCGGTTTGCGAGTGACGCGTCAAACGTTGCTGACAACGGGACCGAATCGTTACACGTATCAAGGTGTCACCGCAGACGTGGTCGACCTGTTCTATGTGTGCCGCGTCGCCTCGACCGCCGAGGTCGATTTGGCTCAAGATGAGCTCGATGAGTATCAATGGTGCCTGCCAGGAAAAGCGGAGCTGTCCAACATGGCGTTCGAATCCAATCGATTGGCGATCGAGTTGTGGTTGGCTCAGCGGCGCCGTCACGCCGCCAAAAAACACTGATGACGACCTGATCAGAAACACATCTGCCGTATCAAATCAGCATCACTTGCCGATGCAAAATCGACTGAAGACGCGGTCAAGAATATCATCGGTCACAATGGCGCCCGTTACCTCTCCGAGCGTCTCCACCGCCAATCGCAATTCACCGGCTAGCAACTCATGCCCCGCATGAGCGTCAATCATTTGCGTTGCCCGACGAAGTGTCGAAATCACGAGCTGCAGCGAGCGATGGCAACGCGCTGATGTGCCAATGACACCTCCCAGCTCAGCAAGATCGGTTCGCTGTGCGTAATCCAACAGTTGCTTGCGAAGCTGATCCAAACCCGCGCCGTTCAGGCCACTCACCGCGATCCAGTCCTCACCCAGATCGATGTTTGCATCCCAGCGATCGGATTTGGTTGCCAAAAACAAATCTAACGATGACGCGCGGTTGGCATGAAGAGCGTCGTTAGCGGCAATGAGTTCTGATCGGCCGTGCTCCAACGCTTCGATGACGTCAGCGGGATCAACCTGATTGAATTTGGCATTGTCATCTTCATCGGCACTTTGATCTGCATCGTCGTTGCTGTTGCTATCGGTCGGATCAACGCACCACAATCGAATATCGGCATCATGCATCGCTTGTCGGCTCAGTGTTTGTGCCGCCGCCATAACGCTTCCATCGGTAGCGGATTCGATACCCGCGGTGTCCAAAATCCGAAACGGTTGTCCATTTAGGGCAATCTCCGCTTCCACGGTGTCTCGAGTCGTCCCCGCCATGGGTGAGACAATGGCGGTGGGCAGACCCACTAGTGCATTCAGCAAACAACTCTTGCCGGCGTTGGGCAATCCACAAAGGGCCACCCGCGTGCACGCATCGCTTGATCGTCGCTCAGTTAACTGAGTCTGGGCCGATTCGATCTGGACAAGCGCTTCCGTCAAACGATCACGGATTTGTCGGTCACTCACGAACTCGATGTCCTCGTCGACAAAGTCGAGTCCCGCTTCGATGTCGGCAAGCAGGTTCAGCAAGCCATCACGAGCGGTCATCAACGGTGTCGAGAGATTTCCTGCCAGTTGCCTAAGCGCTGATTGAAGCACAGCGGGTTGCTCAGCTTCAACGACGCCCAAGACGGCTTCCGCCTGAATCAAATCAAGCCTGCCTGCCATGAAAGCCAGCAGCGTGAATTCACCGGCTCGCGCCGGTCGAGCACCCGCCGAGATCGCGCACGTCATCAAGGATGACAGCACCGGTGACGATCCGATCGTGTGCAACTCGGCCGACGGCAAACCGGTGTAACTTCGCCTACCTGGCCACAAGAGCACTTCAACGGGCACCCGTCCCAACGGCTCCCCGACGTCGATCTCGCTATCGAAGCGATGCGGAAATCGCTTGGCTGGATCAATCACCACCCCCATCGCAGCCAGCACATTGTCCAAATCATCACCGGACAACCGCACGATCCCGCGAGGCGCCGGATTGGTCGGCGACGCGATGGCAACAATCGTTGGTTGCGTCACGAAGCTAGCGGACGTGAAGCCGACTGGTGTTGGCTGCCAAACCTGGCCGCGAACGACTTGGCCCAGCCTGCTGGAGCGCCTCCAGCACCGCCGACTGCGTTACCAAATCACGCAGGATAATGGGCTGTTTAGGTTGGCGACCCGGATAGATTGCCAATACGGGGATCGATCGGCTTTCGAGTTCTTGGAGCTTCTGTTTGATTTCGGGATTATCACGATCCGACCAATCAGCCACCATCGCGACGGCGTCGAGTTCATCCAGCAGCTGACGTGTCGGCTCGGTGTTGAGCGCGTATCGCTCGTTGACTTTGCAATTGATACACCAGTCCGCTGTGAAGTCCAAAATCACCGTCTTGCCTTCATCTTGCAGCGCACTGAGTCGGGCTTCGGAGTAGGGCTGCCAATTGATCAACGTTTCGCCCGGTGGTGTGGCACGCAACCCGGCAAAGGCGGCAAACCCAATCAGCGCCGCCGCCGATCCACCGACCAACCATGCCAGAACACGTTTCTGCAGCGCCGCCCAGTTCGGAACTTTCCCGATAATCCAACAGCCAAACCAAACACCGATCAACGTGATGAAAACGGGCACCTTATGCTCATCGGAAAACCCGTAAAAGAAAAACGCGACGGTGCCCAGAAACAAGAAAGCCAGAAACTCTTTGAGTGTTTCCATCCATGGCCCTGGTTTGGGTAACCAACTCACCAGTTCAGGACGCAGACCAATGATCAGATAAGGCAGTGCCATGCCGATGCCGACGGTCATCATGATGGCAACTGTCTGCACCGGAGACAGATTAATCGTCGCGCCAAGGATGGCGCCCAACAGCGGGCCGCTGCACGGCGTTGCCAAGAGCGTCGCAAACATGCCTTTGAAAAACGCGCCGACATAGCCCTCTTGATTGCCGAGCTTTTGTGAGGCCTCACCGCTGGCGAAACCCGGCGCAGGAATCTCCCACACACCCAGGTAGCTGAGCGCCAGTGCGAACAGCAAAATCGTCAGCCCCAGTCGAAATGACATGAAGGTGAATTGCTCGCCCCAACCAAACGAGGCGCCGACGGCTAGTCCAGCAAGCAACCCAAAGACAGCCAGAATGCCGGTCGCGTAAACCAAATTGAGCGCGAAGATGCGTCCGCGTTGCTCACCGGCCTGCTGAACAAAACTCATCACTTTCAAACCCACCACCGGCAACACGCACGGCATGAAATTCAAAATCACGCCACCGATAAACGCCAACGCCAACATGCCGGGGAATGTTTGGAACAACCACGCAACCAGAGCTGTTCCCGTTCCACCAGCGGAATTGGAACCTCCAAGATCCGACACCGCCGCCAGCGTGTCGGGTGTGGTGACGGGAAGATCTGCTGCCAGTCTTGCGTCATCGACCCAATCGATTGTCGCCGCCGCATCCAGGACATCAGCCCGCTTTGTTGACGTCAGTGAAACGGGGCCACTGACCGCAGTGGTCATTGAATCCGCCGGTGCCACTTCCACCGTGGCTGCAAAGGCCAACGCCATCGGCTGCTGACAACTTGTCTCTTGGCACGCCTGATACGCAATGCCGCCGCGAATCGTCCGCAGACCAACCGGTGTGTCCTCAGGAATCGCAATCGACAGCGTCCACGTGACAGCCCCAGGGTGATAAGTCACGCCCGGCAAGAACTCATAATCCTCGACGGCCGCCGTTGTTTGGGGTGCTCCAACGCGAAGCCCAGAGGATTCCGTAATGACAAAATTCGTCCGTGAGTCCGAATCGTCGGTCGCCGCCGTATAAACGTGGTAGCCCTGATCAGGTTGCGCTGTGAACTCAAGTGCAATGACTTGTCCAGGAAGCACCGTCGCTTTGGAAGTCGACGCCGTCCATTGCACCTGGTAGTCGCCATCACGAAAAGCCGATGCGGCTAACATCGACGATTGACCCGTTGCCCCAACTTGATCAGCTTGGCCCGCGTTCACCTGCGCCATCAGATCATCGATCGATGGAAGCGCTCCCTCGTTCAAACCGGGCAAACCCAAAAACGATTTTGCCCCGTTGGTTTGATTTGGATTTGTATCGCCCAACGTCGCCGTGACGACTTCCTCGATTGGCAAGCAGGCGCCCTGGTCAATGCATGCCAAAGCATCGACGGCGATCTGAATGTCGCCGATTTGTTTAAGGTCTTTACCCGAAGGCAAGGTTGCCACCGCGGTGAATGTCACTTGGCCATCGAATTCTTCGATTGTGATGCCGCCAAACTGTTCAGAAACGCTTTTGGCCGGTTCACGATCCGCAGACCACATTCCCACGCGAAGATCAGCCGGCGATTGAATGGATAAGCGAGTTGGCAACGGACCTCCGGCGGGCTGCGTCATCGAATAAACGTGCCATCCCTTGGCTAGCTTGATGGTGACATCGATTTGAATGTCGCGATCGCGGGACTTTGCCGCAGTCGCGAGCACGGTTACGGGGTCCGTATTGACTGAAGCGTTTTGTTGTCCCACCCCGTCGAGTGAGAACTCGGGAAACAACGCCTCAACTTGAGCTCCAGAACAAACGCCTCCATCGGCGAAAACCGGACGAGCAAGGCCGCTAATGACAACCAGACACGCCAGCATCAAGCAATGCGACCATCCCACGCTGAAACCAACGTTCGCGGAAGCTGAAGCGGCGGGACGCACAAAGCCGATCGTGCCCATGGACCGTGCCGTTGAATATTGGGCCGTTGAATATTGGGCCGTTGAATATCGCGATGACTCGGAGATGCACATACGAGTAGATCAAAAGAAAAGAAGTTGCTTCTTCAGTCGTACCACCACGGATAGAGCCGTATCAACCTCGGCGCAACGTATCAAATCTGGCGAACGCATTCGACCAACTCGTCGATCCGCAGCGACAAACGCGACGCAGACCATGCGAATTGCCGCCGCTGGAACCCTAGCCAGTCAACCCAGTTTGCCAAGGATCCCAGCCAGCCAGAAAGCATCAGCTGAACCGCAAAAGCCTCCTGCTGTTGAGAAAATGGCCGTATAAGCCGGTATTCCGCCGCCACCGTGGCAAGACGCTCACCCAAGCGAGACGTGTCGCCCGCAGCAAATGAATCTGTAATCTCGAGATTGATTGAAAATCCGCCCGCAAAACGAGCCAGATCGACGGCTGGATCATCCACAGTCGCCGCATCGTGATCCAAAATGGCGACGACCTGTTTGCAGTCGCGATCGATCAGCACGTGCTCGCGATGAATGTCTCGCAAAATCCACTGAGGTTGCTCGATCATCCGGTCGAATTGCCGCAGCAAACCCCGAATATCGTCGACACGCCGTCGGTTCTGAACCTCTCGCAGCGCGAGTTGCGCTTGTCCAACGGACGTCGCCAGTGGTTCAGGCAAATGCTGCGTTGAGGCGGCGACGCTGCTGATTCGGTCCAGTGAATCAAGACGTCGAAGACGCGATGCGACCGTCGGCGACCGAAATGAAGCCGACGAGCCTTTTTGAGGTATCGTGCCTGCTGGGATTACCTTGGCCATCGCCACATGAGCCGACGCCAAGCCCTTTGCAGCCGCACCAAGATCCTCGCGGCCGGCAAATCGATCCAACGGAGAACCGTCACGAAAATCGAAACAACGAAAGCGAAAGCCTTCTTGATACACATCGATTTGGCCGCCGCGGGTCCGACGTGGTGGTGTGAGCAACGCACAGTATCGCGAGGCCTGCTCAATCATGGCATCGGCGGGCATGACATCGACGGGCATGGCATCAGCGGGCATGGCATTAGCGGGCAGGGCATCGGCGGGATTCACCGGCCTTTCACGACGTGTCCTCACCGGTTCCGCTTTGATGACGACATCCGCGGATGCTTCGGATGAACCAGCAGCAGCGCCGTCGATTGGGCTGACGCGGTACAAACATGCCCCGCTCAGCCCAGACGGTAATGATGCGACGGATGTCGCACCGTGATCAAACCACTGCGTGACAACGCTTTGAATCGTCGACGGTGAAAGGCCAACGCGTCTCACGCCGTGGACCGCTACGAAAACGAGCCAACGGGCATGACCATAATCTTGCCATCGCCGATTCGCCCCGAGCGTGTCACCGCAACAATCTTGTCCACGACTTCGTCCAAGCGAAGGTCATCGACGTACAGCGTGATTTCAACTTTTGGAACGAAGGCCTCGGAGTACTCCGTGTCTTGATACTGATCCAAGTAACTCTTTTGCCGTCCGTAGCCCTTCACCTCCAGGACACTCAGCGCTTCCAGCGGAGCTCTTCGCAACGAACGAAGTACCTCTTCGGCCAAATGAGGTGCAACGACAGTCACGACCTGTTTCATTTCGCCGCCCGTAACCCGGTATCACGTGCCCCTGCATCAGCTGCCCCTGTATCAGCTGCCCCTGCATCCGGCGGCACCCTATCACGCGGCACCCCGTCACGACTCGCTTGAACTCGAATCACTTGATTGCTGCGGCTTGCGATTGTGCCAACAGCTCAGCGATCTGAACCGCGTTGGTCGCCGCACCTTTGCGGAGGTTGTCACTGACACACCAGAACGCAATGCCATGATTCGGCGAAGCATCATCGCCACTGATATCCTGTCGGATGCGGCCGACAAAAACATCGTCTTTGCCATCACAATCCAGCGGCATCGGATAACGATGCGCCGCTAGATCATCGACCACCGTCACGCCGGGAGCTTGATTGAAAAGGTCGATCGCGGTCTCCACCGAAAGCGGTTCCCGCGTTTCGACCAAGATCGATTCGCTGTGACCGATCGCAACGGGAACTCGCACGCATGTTGGACAGACTTGGATCGTGTCATCGCCCAATATCTTACGCGTCTCGTAGACCATCTTCATTTCTTCACTGGTGTAACCGCGATGCTTTTCGGCCCCAATTTGCGGAATCAAATTGAAGCCAATGGGGTGCTGAAATGTCTCCGGCGCATGATGTTGTCCATCCATGGCAGCTTGCGTGCTGGCTTGCAATTCGGTGTTGCCGGCCAGACCCGCACCACTGGTCGCCTGATACGTGCTCACCACAACCCGGCGAACACCCACAGCGGCATGCAGCGGCGCGAGCGCCACGACCATCTGCGTCGTACTGCAATTGGGACTCGCCAGGATCCCTTCATGTGACTGGATCGCATCTGGATTGACTTCGGGAACGATGAGCGGCACACGCGGGTCCATCCGCCAATAACCGCTCTCGTCCACCACGACGGCACCAGCCGAAACAGCCCAGGGGGCGAACTCGGCCGAGACCTCATCGGGGGTGCTGGCAATGACCAAATCAACACCCTCGAACGCATCGGGACCCAGTGGTTCGACTTGGATGGTTTGATCGCCAAACGCGACCGTCTTTCCAGCACTGCGTTGTGATGCGAGCAAGCGAAGCTTGCCCATCGGAAATTGCCTGGCAAGCAGTTCATCAAGCACGATTCGGCCCACCGCACCGGTGGCACCGACTAAAGCGACGCAGTCAAACATGTTTGGGACGCGGTGGTCAAACCGCAATGATTCTGAGAACGAGAAAGATTGACAACATCCGGATCAAGTGGCGTGTGCAATCCGGTACCAGCTGCCTTTTGCGATGCTCGATTGCCGATCTCATCGGCGTGCAAATCTCCGCGCGATCGCCTTCTCGGGAAGCGGCATGATCTTAGCCGCTCCGCCGGTGTTGTGAAGCAAATCATCACGCGTTGGCTTGTTTTCCGCATCATCGTAAGTGACCAAGTAGGCCCCCACCTGCAAGCCATTGTCGTGATACACGGGCGGCCAAAACTCTTCGCCACGCAACGCCAGTGTTTTGGCCAATAGCCGGGTGGCGCGACCCGAAAATCCGCTCAGCACCATAT
>JBCCJB010000082.1:0-12692 GCA_039028015.1 Planctomycetota bacterium | reverse complement strand
CGCAAGCGGGCTATTTCTTTCTCTCCCTCGTCAATCTGGTATTCGTAATGTTCCATTTCCTGTCGTGCGGCCGACAACTCACTGCGTCGTGAAATCAATCCCGTTTCACCGCCGGGTGGCCCGACAACGCGGGATCCAGCGTTGTCGAGGAGTTCACCTTTGGCCGTCACGAATCGCAAGCCAGCTCCGGAGAGTTTTCGCAGGCCAAGAGCCGTCTTCAAACTATCAACGAGCCATGTATTGCCCAACAAGTGTTTGCGAAGAGGCTTCAAATCATCATCGCAATCAACCATTCGGTCGGCGCGACCTATCACACCGCTCAAACCGTCCAAGCGAATGCGATCTCCCTGCCGTCGATTGGGAAGCTCATCCAAACGAATAAAACCAACTCGCGTCTCGATTTTCAATTGGCCGTCGATGATGGCCTGGCCGATCAAACCACCTCGAACAATCACATATTGGCTGCGAGGCCCCAACGACGCATCGATCAGTGGTGCCATAGCGGTGTCAACACTGAAGCAATCAGCAACGATTCCGACCAATTCGGAACGCAAAGGTCCGACGGGCAACTGGAGGACCTCGCGAACACCGCCGCTGATGCCATCATGACGCTGTTGCAATTCGTTGAGGACTTTGGCGCGTTCGCTGATTCCTTGACGGCGAATCTTAAGTGACGCGACTTCGTCCTGTCGCCGCTGCAACACGCGTCGAGACTGTGAGACTTTGGCGTCGAGGATTTCAATGCTGCGTCCCGCCTCGTCAATCCGCTGCAGCAATGAATCGACCGCTGCTGAGCTTTTGTCGAGTCGTGATTGAGCATCGTCTCGATCCTTCGATGCGGCAATGAGGAGCTCCCGCGTTGCCTCACTGGATCGGATCGCCTCGGCTATTTCAGCGGCAACGCGACTCTGAGCCGCCTCATATTCGGCGACACGACGGACGATTGTGAGATGACGTTGTTGCATGTCATCGCGTCGTGTCTGAACCTCAGCCACACCCGCTTGCAACTCGTCGCGGTTCTGAGTCACGAGTGTCTTTTCACCATTGGCTGCTTCCGCAGCTGACTTTGCCGCCTGCCAAAGGCCCAGTGCCGCCTGGAGGTCAGCTTGATCAACACCGGCCTGCGATCGCATGGTTCGCAAACGTCGCAGGTCACCGGCAAGCGTTTGCCGGATCTCGTGCCGTGTGGTCGTGTCTGATTCAAGCCGACCGCTTAGCCGAGCGATCTCACCTTCGATTCGTGTTCGCTGTTGCGCCGCCGCTTCGGACGACTCCATTAGTCTTTGCATCGTGGCGTCAGCCGATGCCCGATCCCGCTGAAGCGACTCCTGATGGGCTTCTGCCTCTGCCTGCTTGGCCGTTGCCGCATCCAGTTTGATCTGGGTTTCGTCCAAATCACGGCTCAATGAAAGCCAATCATTCCAAGCAACAATCGTTCGCAGCTCTTGAAGCCGGTTTTGTGCCTGCCGAAAACGCTCTGCTTTGCTTGCTTGGCCCTGTAAGGTTTTCAGTCGTGCGGCAACCTCATCAACGATGTCACCCAAACGGGTCAGATTTCGCTGCACTCGAGCCAGCCGACGCTCTGCTTCAACTTTCTTCGCTTTAAAGCGACTGATGCCGGCTGCCTCTTCAAAAATGGCTCGCCGTTCTTTGGCGTTGGCTTGCAGCATTCGATCGACCTTGCCCTGCTCGATCAGGCTGTATGCATCGATGCCGATTCCCGTGCCTCGGATGAGTGATTTGACATCCTTCAGCCTCACGGCTTGATGATTAATCAGATATTCGCCTTCACCGCTGCGATAGACGCGACGGGTGACGTGCACCTCCGGCGCATCGATTGGTAAATCACCCTTTTCATTGTCGAAAATGATCGTCGCTTCGGCGGCACCCGCTGGACCGCGCGTCTGTGATCCCTTGAAGATCACGTCGGACATATCTTTGCCACGCAGACCTTTGGCAGATTGACTGCCCAACACCCATTTCATCGCGTCGACGATGTTGGACTTCCCCGATCCGTTTGGCCCAACAACGACGGTGATGCCGTCGGGAAAGTCGAATCGGGTGCGGTCAGCAAATGATTTGAATCCCGCCAGCTCGAGGGCTTTTAGCATGAGGATCGGGCGGAAGCTGGGGTTCAGAAACGGCGGCGAGAAAACTGTGCGGCGAATGCAAAGCCATCACTGTCGCAGGTTAGCTCACAGGGTCACAAAATCCTAGTTCGATTGGGGTGGTTCGGGTCATGCGAGGTGCTCAGGCATTCGCCACGCGGACACGACCCGCCTCGGCGACGATGCCAGACACAATCGACTTCAATTTCGGCGACGCCTCGTTGGCGACCGCGATGATTTCGTCCACGTTGGCGGCACGAAGGGCATCCGGCAAGCACATGTCGGTGATCACGCTCAGTCCAACGACTTTCAGACCTGCGTGAACAGCAACAATGGTTTCGGGAACCGTGCTCATACCCACGACGTCCGCTCCGATTTGACGCAAGAAGCGATATTCAGCACGCGTCTCCAAACACGGCCCCGCGACCGCCACGAAAACGCCTTTGTGAGGATAAATGCCATCGCGTCGTGCGATCGCCAAGGTCTGATCAATCCAGTGCGGATCATACGGAGCAGACATGTCTGGAAAACGTGGCCCCAGACGATCGTCATTGATGCCAATCAGTGGATTGTCGCCGATCAGATTGATTTGATCTTCAATCACCATGATGTCGCCGGCAACATACTGCGGGTTCAATCCGCCACACGCATTGCTGACGACCATGAGCTCGCAGCCAAGTGCTTTGAAGACTCGCACGGGAAGCGTGATCTGTTTCAGGGGGTAACCTTCATAAAAATGAAATCGCCCTTCCATCACCACGACGGGAACACCCGCAAGTTTGCCCAGCACCAACCGTCCCGCATGGCTGGTTGCCGTCGACGTGGGGAAGTGCGGAATGTCGGCGTAATCAATGGTTGATTCAACATCGATTTGGCTGGCGAGATCGCCCAGGCCGGTTCCCAAGATGATGCCGACAACGGGTGTTTGGCTGGTATGAGACCGAATGGTTTCGCACGCGGCCTGCACGTGATCATAGATTTCAAGCATGACTTGGTTTAACGGTGGATGAAAACGCGATGCGGTGGCAATAGAACAGGATTCGAATGGTTTCCAAGGCCCCGGGCCACGCAGGCATTGGAGACGCCAAGGTTCCGGCCTTTCAGCGCTCCGAGCCATCGGAAGTGGTACCACGCGTTCACCTGGCTGAGTCATCTTGTTACAACGCTTGAATCGCGGTGAGGTCCGGAAGGCTGGTTTCGTTTCAAGAGATCGCTGCCGGATGAAAAGCGGACCGTCGCGATGACATCGGACTCGCAGGCATCTTGAAACATCTCGCCAATCAGATCGATCTTCTCATGGCTGCTCCTTCGCCGGATGTCTTCGAAAAACTTGCCACGTTCTATCTTGGTCGGCGTTATGACCTTGAAAAGCGTGAGCAGCTCGAGGACCTGCTGCTTTACGACGCCAAAGATCTTTGCACGCACGCGATGTGCGTGGGGATGACCGGCAGCGGCAAGACCGGGCTTTGTCTATCGCTTCTCGAAGAAGCGGCAATTGATGGGATTCCTGCGATTTGCATCGATCCCAAAGGCGATCTGGCAAACTTGATGCTAACGTTTCCAGATTTGGCACCGGAAGATTTTCGGCCGTGGTTGGAGCCGGGCGCCGCATCCCGCAAGGGCATGACGATGGAGACATTTGCGGACACCACCGCGAAGACATGGAAGTCCGGCCTTGCGTCCTGGGGTCAATCACCGGAGCGAATCAAGCGATTGCGCGACTCGGCCGACGTTGCGATTTACACGCCCGGCAGCAATACCGGTTTGCCGCTGACGGTCCTGAAGAGTTTTGACGCTCCGCCAGCTGAAGTGATTGCCGATACCGACGCGATGCGAGAACGATTGACCGGGGCTGCGTCGGGGCTATTGACACTGTTGGGTATGGAAGCGGATCCGCTTTTGTCACGCGAGCATATTCTCATTAGCTCGATACTCGACCATTGCTGGCGAAGTGGACGCAACGTTTCCATTGGCGATTTGATCGGTTTGATCATGTCGCCACCCATCAAGCGAGTCGGTGTGCTTGACTTGGATGCGTTCATGTCGGCGACCGACCGCAGCAAACTGGCAATGACGCTTAACAACTTGTTGGCCAGCCCCGCGTTTCGATCTTGGTTGGAAGGCGAACCGCTTTCGATAAACAAGTTGCTCTACACTGCAGATGGGCGACCTCAATTGGCGATTTTATCGATCGCTCATCTCAATGATGCCGAGCGGATGTTCTTCGTGACCATCTTGCTCAACGAAGTGTTGTCATGGATGCGAACGCAAAGTGGCACTAGTTCGCTGCGAGCGATGTTGTACATGGATGAAGTCGCTGGCTACTTTCCGCCAGTCCGCAATCCACCCAGCAAGCCACCCATGCTGACGCTGCTCAAACAAGCACGGGCGTTCGGGTTGGGTGTCATGCTGGCCACGCAAAATCCAGTCGATCTGGATTACAAAGGCCTGTCGAACATCGGCACGTGGTTTCTGGGACGGTTGCAAACCGAACGCGACAAAGCACGAGTGCTAGAAGGGCTTGAAGGTGCGGCTTCACAAACGGGACAACGTTTTGATCGACCCGAAATGGAACGGAAGCTAGCGTCGCTGGGCAATCGCGTGTTTCTGATGAATAACGTCCACGATGATGGGCCAAGTGTGTTTCAGACTCGCTGGGCGATGTCATTTTTGGCCGGGCCTCTGGCGTCAAACCAGATTCGCACGTTGATGGATCCAATTAAGCAGCGATTGGCTTCAGCAGAACCAAGTGTCGAATCGGTTGGCACCGAAAGCGCGGCGCCTTCGCGTCCTGTCGTCCCATCGGGAATCGGCGAAGCATTTCTGACGCCTTTGAACGGGATGTCCCGTGGCGACGTTCCAAACGACGGGCAACGTCGATATCGACCGGCATTGTTGATCGAGGGATCCATGCATTACATCCGCAGCTATGCCGATGTCGATCAGTGGGTGGATGTCCGTCGATTGCTACGTTGTGGTGAGGGTATTCCAGAAGACCGATGGCAAGCCAGCGAAGCCATGGACCCAGATGCGGCGTGGTCAAGCGATCCGGACGACTCGTTCGTGTTTTCCGATCTACCGGATGATCTGCTCAGCTCAAGTGCTTTGAAAGCGGTTCACAAAGCATTCAAGGATTATCTCTACCGCCACCATGTCATGGAGCTTTTCAAGAGTGAAACGCTCGACATGTACGCGCCGGGAGGCCTGTCCGAGACCGAAGCCAGACTGCATTTTCGTCAGGCGGCGCGGGAACAACTTGATTTGGAAACGGAAAAGCTTCGCGATAAATACGCATCCAAAATCAAGTCGCTCGAAAGCAAAATCCGAACTGCTGAGGAACGCATCTCGCGAGAAAGCGATCAATATGAATCGGCCAAGATGTCTTCGATGTTGAACTTTGGCGCATCGCTTTTGGGCGCTTTCATGGGGCGCAAGCTAGCCAGCCGGACCAATGTGTCAAAAATGTCCACTGCCGCACGGGGCGCGACGCGGGTGGCTCAGCAACGAGGTGATGTCCAGCGAGCTGAAGCAGCGCTCGGGCAACTACAATTGGACATGGAGGCGTTGGAAGATGACTTGCGACGCGAGATTGATGAGCTGGGCGAGACCTATGACGTGCAGTCTATGCCGCTCGAGTCCATGTCGTTGCCGCCCAGGAAATCGGATTTGAAAGTCGGTGAACTGACGATCCTCTGGACGCCGTGGCAAGTGGATGAGCACGGTGACGCACAACGTTTGTTTTGATTCTTAACTGTTGGCATTGTTGTGGCTAATTCGGCGTCGGCGCTCGCACAACTATTGGGTCTTCCCGCTGGTGTCACCCAGCCGAACGCGTACCAGATTTTTGGATTGAAACCAGGTGAATCGAACGCTCCCGTCATCCGAGCGGCTATTGCCTCCAAAATTGCATCTCTCAAGCAAGCCAAATCCGATACCGATCCGGCGTTGTGGGCGAAAGCAGCCAAAATCGTTCAAACGGCGCAGCGTGTCCTCAGCGATCCAGAACAAAAGGCTGAACTGGATGCCCGCTTTGGGATCGTTGTATCCGACCCCGTGCCGACAAAATCAAGTGCGACCTCGTCGTCGATGGCCGCTGATCCGTTAGCGGGCCTGCTACCGGGTCACGGTTCGCCAACCCAGGACTTATCTGAGCCTTCGCGACAAACCGCTAGTCAGCCCACGCAGGAACCATCCGACCTATCAAGCAGTTCCACACCTGCTCCAGGCACGACCTTACCCCCACCGCCATCGCTTAATGACGTGCAAAGAGTTGCGGATGGGCGTATCGCGGGCGAGTCTCAGATGGGCGAGCCGGAGGTGAGTCGTGACAGTCCCACGATTGCGAATCCCGAATCGTTTCCTCCCGGCTCAATTGGTCCCGCGTCTGCGGGACCGATCGTGCGACGTCGTGTGACCCGCCGACGACGATCTTGGGCAGGATTTGTCTTTGGCTCGTTTGTCGTGATCTGTTTGGCCAGCGTGGTCGGCGTGCTGGGCTACTTTGCGATCTTGGGACCAGGTGAACTACGTATCGTCCGCGGCGATGGTCAAGTGGCAATCCAAACAGGGCCCAAATCGGAATCGTCGCCAATTGCAAGCGATCCAGCACCGCTAGTGGCTAAGTCACCCCCTTCAACAATGCCACCGCCCAAACCCGACCCGATTCTTCCGCAACCTGAACCGATACAACGAGGACCAAGCGATCGATCGTTAAGCAATGTCGATTCGTCTGCAACGTCCGGTAATGCGGTTGCGGAACCAGCATCGACGCCAACAAGTCCGACCATGACATCCGGTCCCGCCATGCCTCCAGATCCAGCCATGGCGTTTAGCGCACCGACGACGTCAGGTCCAGCGATGACTTCTAATCCTGCAATGATGTCACCTCCTGCGGCAGCGTCGCCAAACGAAGCACCTCCGATAGCCACGCCGACTCCGCCAGCCCCGTCACCGGAGGCGATCGCCAAAGGCGAGCAAGCCATTGCGGTCGCAAAACAGTCACTCGAATCGGCCGATTGGCAATCCATGGTTGCGGCTTGCGAACAGGCGCGTGCCGATGCGATTGGAGATGATCAAACGACAATGGCTCAAGCCATGTTTGATGTGGCTGACTTAGCCGTGTTTTTTCGCGAAGGCATTAGCCGGGCGATGGCTAGTCTGAAAGCTGGCAATGAATTCAAGCTCACACCAACGCTTGATGTGATTGTGGTCTCTGCATCGGCATCGCAAATCGAAGTTCGGCGTGGCGAAAAAATTCGTGCCTACACGCTCGATTCGATCCCGCTGATTGTTGCGGATTCCTTGGCACTGATGCAGGTTGATTTGAACTCCGCGACAGGCCAAGCAGCTCGATTTGCATATCAGGCGATTTCTCCCAAAGGCACACCCGAACATCGTCAAGAATCGATCAAGGAACTGATGCAGCTGACTGGTTTGGAAGGTGTCGACACCGCGGCGATGGCTCAACTGCTCGCGACGCTAAAAACCGAATGAGACCAAACGACATCTACTGATTCGTTAACGATGCCTCGCGTGACCCGTCCTCGTTCTACGTGTTGCTCTCGTTTAACTTTCGAAGCAAGCGAGTCCGCGTGATACCCAATCGTCGTGCTGCTTCGGCCTTGTTGCCACCCGCAGCTGTCATTGCGTCATTGATCAGTAGCCGTTCCCGCTGACGAAGTTCATCGTCGAGTGAAATGTTGGCAGCCTCACGCTCGTCACGATTATGCGTCTTGGCTTCAGTGCCGAACGATCGAACGGCCAGCGGTAGGTGCCGACGATCAACTCTGGTTTCCGTTTGCTCAGCCGCGTGTCGAACCGCTGCATCGAGTTCATCTGCATTGCCGGGCCACGGATAATGAACCAATGCCTCAAGGGCTTCATCGGTCCAAGGTGTCTCATTTCGCTTTGCTTGCGGCACGTGGGGTGATCTGATCCGCATGCGATGATATTCCAACCGCATCGTCGCCAGCATCGGGATGTCTTTAGCACGTTCTGTGAGCGTCGGCACGTCAATGGTGAGTGTGCTCAAACGAAGACGCATCGAGAGAGGCAATTCACCGAAACTTTTCGTTGCCAAACCAACCAATCGAAGCCGATCGGGCCAATGCTCCAGCCACTCAATCAATTGTGCCAAAGCGTCAGAGGCCATATCGTCCAAACGTTCGATGAGAAATGAACCCGCGAACGTGCCGGACGCATCGGACTCTTTGAGCGTCTGAATAAGCGGAGCCGAGTACGCACTGAGCAACTCGGCATCCATCAGCGAACCATCTAATTCAACCACTTGAGCATCGCCGAGATCTGCGTTCTGTCGCAGAATGGTTCGGCCGATGGTCTTCGTCATCTCACTGCTATCACCAATCAAGCCAATGTCGATGCGTGACTGGATCGCGAGGTCGATCTGTTGTCGGCATCGAACCACGCATTCCGACGTCCCAGTTAAGAACCACTGCCCACTGGACTGAGAAACAACACGCCGCTGCCAGAGTGACTCATTGGCTCGATTGGAGGCAGCGATGCCGTCGGCCGCATTCCACACCGACAATGGGACATCGCTGTCGGAACAAAAATCACCGACAAACCCCCAGATCCATGCGTTGGTCGTCGCCAAGGTTTCGTCAGGTGACTGGTCAGGAATCCAAATCCAATGAACTTCGGCCAGAACAGTCTTAACAGCTGAAGTATCGAAATGGTCGCCGGGCCAGGAACGCTGTGCGGTGGCGTAGCCGCGAGCCGATTTCATGGATGGCGGCAAAAGCGAGGCCAGTATCGTGTCAAGATCTTGACCGATCGATTGATCAATCAGATTTGCGGATGCGGATTCGGTCCGACCATCGCATCGCACCGCGGCATCGAGGCAAGACCTGCCGATGATCGCATCGAGTTCGGTGTGAAGTCGCTGAGCGACCGCACTCGATGCGTAACGTAGGACTCCGTCGTGATCGATCAACCAAGTTGGAAGATCAAGTAAATCGACAAGACGCTCGAGCGACCGCGAGCGCGTTCCGGATCGATTCGACTTCGATGACGATGCAGATCGGTGCTGGTCGGAGTCGCTGCTCAAATCACTCGCGGTCTGATCGTGCCGGCTAGGTGTCTCAAATCATGGGGTAACGAGACACACCGCGATCGCTAGAACGTGTCGAGAATGAAATGGTGACCCATGTGGAAGCGGCGGTTGCTCGGATAATAATTATGCCACTTTTTGTTGTAGACCGGTATTCTCATCTCAGTGGGATAGCGGTGGTACAGGCTGTCACTGCTCTTGAAGTAATCTTGTCCCCAGAAGTTTTGCGGGTAATAGACATAAGGGTAGTGATAGAACCGGTCCCAGTCGGTGTTGGCTGCTGAAGAGCCCCATGATTGCCCATAAGCCCGGGGACCGACGCTGGTCATCCCGGCTCCGACCGCACCTGGAATCATTGCTGAGGGTCCCATTGCAGCGGGCATTTGTGCGCCAACCCGTTGCTCAGATCCGAGTGATGCTGCGAGCAATCCCACGCCTAAAGCGACGGTTAGGACTGAATGATTCATGTGATGTTCCCCCGAACGATCCGTGACAAATCGGCCGCCTTCCGCGGACATTGGGTGGTATCGGCGATATGGTCTGCATCGCTTGATCTGATTTTTCCGGAAGCGTCGACCGCCGAAATATCTCGCCAATATCGGCAATCAAGCACAAAATCGCCGTTGAACGTCCTAGCTGTCGTTGGCGTATGATATCGGGCAGCAATAAAGCCTTGCGAGAGGTACGTTTGCGAATTAGTCGATTTGAGCACTAACGGTTTCCGAACCGTTCGTGACCCAATCGCGATCGCTACGATCTTTTGTCTTTCTCATTGAGTCGCCGTGCCATGAATCCGTTTCCGCGTCCTGCCATGTGCGGGAAGCTCGTTGCCATCCTCAGCATCACAATCACTGGATGGTTGAGCTCGAATTTCGCTATCGCGTGTCCCTTCTGCTCAGCTGTCTCGCAAACGCTTCGGCAAGAGATGCAGACGATGGATTCGGTCGTTGTGGCAACCGCAATGGGTGGAGCAGTGAGTCGCGATCCCAGCACCGGCGCGGTTCGCATGAGAATCGATGGCGTTTTGAAACCATTTATTTCGGGCGAACCCGACTCAGCGGGTCCCGATGTGCGAGTCGGCGACAGCGTCGATGCAGTCTATTACGGCGATGTGACCGCGGGCCGACGATTCTTGCTTTCCGGTGTCATGGCTCAATCGATGCAGTGGTCTTGCCTTCCGCTCAACGAGCGTACCGAAGCGTATGTGAGAAAGATTCCGACGCTCCCTGAAGATGATGGTGCGGCTCGATTGAGGTTCTATCAGTCTTATTTACAAGACGATGACGTCATGCTTTCGCGTGATGCTTACGACGAATTTGCCATCACGCCGTACGAGGATGTTCGTCGGATCAAAGACGATATGGATCATGACCAATTGGTCGCTTGGATCGAGGATCCCGAGCTATCGCCAGATCGACGCCGGTTGTACCTAACGATGTTGGGTGTTTGTGGCAGTCAGGCAGACGTCCCGATGCTCGAAACGATGCTGCGCAGCACGCAGAAAAGCATGCGTTCGGGTCTAGACGCGTTGATCGCGTGCTATTTGACCTTAAGCGGAGAAGAAGGCTTACCCCTGGTCAACGAGTTGTTCTTGGCCAACACAAAGTCGTCCTACACGGATACCTATGCGGCCATCATGGCGATCCGGTTTCATGGCACCGAAGGTGGCGTGATCGCGCGAAGTGCCCTGGCTGAATCATTGCATTTGATTCTTCAGCGGCCGGATTTGGCTGATCTGGTCATTCCCGATTTGGCTCGATGGCAAGATTGGTCTCAAGTCGAAACGGTCAAGAAGCTCTTCCTCAATGCCAATCCGGCCAACAATTGGATTCGAGTGCCCGCGGTTAACTATCTGAGAGCGTGCCCGCTCCCGGCGGCCAAGGAAGCGATAGAGGAATTGACCAAGGTTGACCCCGAGAGCGTGCGACGTGCCAACACATTCTTTGCCATTCCTCAACCTTCACCGGCATCGAGTCCCAGTGCGTCGTAGCAACCAATGCTTCGAAATCATTTTCACCGGAACGGAGTCGCCACCGGGTTCAATGCGATCCACCAACAACAAATTCACCTGACCGTTTTTCACGTTACGAGATAGTCCCAACGCAAATGTCCGCATCCGTGCCGATGTCGTCATCCGCTGTGAGCCAAGATTTTCCCTACCGCGCCATCAGCCGCGGAGCCGTGGTCGGTGTGATTTGTTTGATCGTCAGCAGCATCGGTTTGATCCCGACATTCGCATTCGCGTTGGTGCTTACTATTCCCGGGCTGATCTGTGGTTTGTTGGGTTGGCGGGCGATCCAGCGCTATCCTGACGAGTTCAGTGGTAAGACAATTGCCATGGTTGGGACGCTCGGATGCGCCGGATTGCTGCTTGGTGGCGTCGCTGAACACACCTACATCTATCTGACCGAAGTGCCCGAGGGATACGAGCGAATCGCGTTCTATGAACTGCAGACGCCCGAGAATACAGAAGATCGCCCTGCGCCTCTCGCTTTTGAAATTGACGGTAAGCCGGTATTTTTGAAAGGCTACATTCATCCATCCAGCGGTGCTGGTTTGTTGCGTCAATTCATTTTGGTGCCGGATTTGGGAACTTGCTGCTTTGGCGGGCAACCGCGAAGCAGTGACATGATCGAAGTCACATTGCCACCGGGAAATACGGTCACCGCCTCGTTCGCCAAACGCAAGCTGGCGGGCACGTTCAAATTGAATCGGCTGCCCAAAAAGAAAGCGGATTTCGACAACACCATTTTTTACAAACTCAATGTGGATCAATACAAATGAGTGGCCACAAAACTGCGGGACCATCATTTGAGCCTCTGAAGCCAGCCGCTTCACAGGGGAAGCGCCGCACGGGGTTTAGCCTCGCCATTGTGATTTGTGCCACGATGGGTCTATTCGGATGGAGTGCTGTCGAAGCCCCTTCGGAAGGCTCTCCGGAGGAATCAAGTCCGGAGCCAACAGCAACCAAAACATCCGCGTCACGCACACAATCCATACTTGAACAGCGTCGCGCAATGATGCGTGGCGATGCGTTGGGTCGTACCAAGGTCGAGATCAAAAAAAGCACTCCGGCTGCGATCGCCAAGGGTGACATCACGTTTGATGACCTCCAGTTTGACATCGTAAAGAACGGCGTTTTCAAACGCGACAAACTAAATAACGTCATCAAATCGCTGCATGGTCGAAAGGTGACGCTTCGCGGCTACATCTTGCCGACCACCCTTTTTAAGGAATCGGACATCGATCGATTTGTGTTGGTGCGCGACAATTTGGAGTGTTGTTTTGGACCAGGCGCCGCGTTGTTCGACTGCGTGATGGTGGAGATGGTTCCCGGCGCTACCACCGACTTTGTACCTAGGCCTGTCACGGTGCGTGGCGTGTTTGAAATCGACGAGGAGAAATACCGCTATCCCGGTGGACGAGGTCCTGAAGGTGCTAGTCATCTCGCAATCTTCCGGATTCTTGGTGAAGAGGTCCGCTAGTGTCGACCACGGTGATGGCCACGCCGAAAT
>JBCCJB010000081.1:0-12808 GCA_039028015.1 Planctomycetota bacterium | reverse complement strand
AATGCTGCATCATCGTCATCGTCTTCGTGCTTCTCACCCTCAGGCATATCGAAGTCTAAGCCGTGTGCGGCTCTGATCTTGTCTTCAATTGCATTGGCGATCGCAGCATGACCGCCGCGGATACAACGAAGCAGACCCGTGACGCCCTCAGTGGAATTGGGCAACAGTTCAAGCGGGTCGCATTTCCGATCGGACACGTGACGCCACATCACTTCGACGGGAAGCAATCCGCCCAGTGTTTTCAAAAACAATCGATTGCCCCGGATCGCAAGATCACGACCCTGAACCAAATCGAATCCGAGGTACCTTGCCAAATAAGCGTCTTCAAAATCGCGATAACTTCCCTGTCCGGGAGTCAACAACACAATGCGCGGGTTTTCGCGTTGGCGTGGTGCCAGCGATTGAAAGTGGTTGCGGAGACTGGAAAAGAAACCCGCCAGTCGCAGCGCGTTGGCCTGCCGATGCCAATGCGGAAACACTCGGCTGTAAACAATTCGATTTTCGAGCGTGTAACCCAGTCCACTGGGTGCTCGCGTGCGATCACCCAACACACACCAGCCACCGCCGGATTGGCGGGTGACATCGCAACCGGTCACGTGGAGACGGCGAAACGCCTTGTCCGACGAGCGTGCTCCGACCAATCGATGGTACGACCGGTAAAACAAACGATTGGACCAGAGCAATTCTCGGGGAACGACTCGGTCGCGGAGCAAACGCTGATCACCGAGCAAGTCGGCCAGCACGGCTTCCAACAATCGCGTTCGCTGAGCAATCCCCGCGGCGAGCGAGTCAAATTCACGCTGGGACAGGATCATCGGGGTGACCGACAAATGCCAAGGCCTGGCAGAATCATTCGACTCGGTTTGGCCACCGACATCCCCGATGATGGGATCGGTCAATGCGGGATCAGGACGAAAACTAGCACCATTGCTCCGCACCAAGTCGTCAATTTGAACCACCCGGTCAGCGATCCCATCGGCCTTTAGCCCGGTCAGCAGCGAGGCCAATTCCCGCCAAGCCGGGCGGATTTCGCCAAGTTCGTCCACGCATTCGTCATGAATGCCCGCGGGGCTGTCATAGCCCATGAGCATTTGGGCGGAAGTGGTCGTCATGGCCACGGGCGACTCAAACAAGGACGGCGGGTTTGGTTGTCAATCAATAGCCGCCTTGCACATCGGCGGCCTGGAGTTGGGTTTTGAGTATCTGCGAGATCGATGGCGGCTCCGCCGGCTCCTCTTGAATCTTAGCACGGTCGGCAATCAAGCCTGCCCGTTCGATGACTTCACCCACTCCCGCAACGGAAACCGGTTGCTTGAGCGTCCGGCCCAACGGCGACGCGGAATCGGGTTGCGTGACCGGTTCCAACACGTGATTGACATCGACAACCGTGACATTGTCCTGGGCAATCGCAGTACGCAGACGTCGCAGTTCCCATTTCGCCCGCGTTTGAACCTCACCCTGATACTCGCGGTCAACGACCGATTCGATGACGACAAGTTCCCCCCATTGTGAGATCGGCAACCGAACCAATCGCTCCATCACCGCGGAAGCTTTGGCCGGAGGAAAATCGTCGACTTGCATTCGCTTTTGAACCTCATCGATTTGCTTGACGACGTCTGCTTTCTCCTCGGGAGTGAGATAGCTTTGCTCGATGACCTCGCGGTAGCCCTCGAGCGTGCGAATCGCGAACGCGGTGCGTTGCTGGAACAAGTAATATGTCGAACCAGCGCACAAGATGAACGCGACCATGCTCATTAGCAAGGTCGCAGCAACCATCGCCGGCAAACAGCTGACGGGTTGATCGTCGGCTGATTTGTCATTGCCGGATACGTCCGAACGCGAGGGACTTTCGGTCATGCTGGCAGACCTAACGTCACAGGTTCAATTCAATCTTTAAGATCTTGAACTTGAGTTTTCCGGCCGGCGCATCGACTTCCGCCGTTTGCCCTACTTTCTTGCCCAATAAACCCTGACCGAGCGGACTGGTGATGAGGATTTTTCCAGAGTCGTAGTCTTCGTCACCAGCACCCACCAGCGTAAACGCCTCTTCATCGCCGTAATCCAGATCCTCAACGGTGACCGTGGAACCGAAGACAACCTCATCCTTGGGCAGTTTCGACATGTCGATGATGCTCGCCCGAGCGATCTTGTCTTTTAACTCGTTGATCTTCGCCATCAACATGCCCTGATTCTCTCGTTGGGCATGGTATTCGGCGTTCTCTTTTAAGTCACCTTCCTCGCGTGCCTCGGCAATCTTCTCAGTAACCTTGGGCAGCTCCTCATTTTCCAGTCGCTTGATCTCATCTTTGATCTTGTTGTAACCCTCACGGGTCATCGGCACGGAATCAACCATGGAAAATCCAATCAGTTCGCACTGGGCAAAAAAAGAAACCTTTTCCCGCGTGATCCACCGGAAAAGGTCGTTGAGGGTCTTCGATGCTGGTTAGATTCTCTCGCTCGAACAAAAACGACGCAAGTCCAGGCGATCTCCGGGTCAATAGTCGTCCATATCGGTTGCATCTGCGGATTCTTCGCAGGGAACACCGATTTCTTCGTTGAACCAGCGTCCCAAATCGATCAATTGACAACGTTCGCTGCAAAATGGAGGCGTTGCAGACTCGTCCCGGTCAAATCGACGCCCACACGTCGAACAGGTCATCATCGTCGGTTTGGACTTGGGACGTGGAGCATTCATGAATCCGTCTCCAGCAGGATCAAGGAACTAACGATCAACAAGACTCATCAAAATCGGCAATCGCTTTGCGTGATTGACCATCGCAAACTCGACCCGATTTGAGCCGGTCGATACAACGTAGTTGGATCATCAGAACGATTACAAATCGCGATTCCAACGACACTCGGGTCACCAATCCCACTCAGGTCACCAATCTCCTTTCGCTCATTCTGATTACCTCATCATGACAGCCTTTCAAGTCATCGTGCGATCTGCGATCGGATTGGGTTCACTACTGACATCGACGACGTCTCAGGCGCCAAAGCGTGCGCACGCTGAGCGGCCGCCTGCATTTGCATCGTCGGTGGTCGAAAAAGCCGACCGAATCCTGCAGGAAGCCGGCTTGCGACGTTCAGGGCAATCGCTGCAAGCAATCGATGGCGTTGAGTTGGCTCGCGAAATCACATCGGTGCAGCGACGTGGGCGTGAAGTGCGTTTGGTGCAAAAAACGTTGGAGAACTCAGAAGCCCAGTTCGATCGCCTCGAATTACGAATCAAGGAACTCGACACGCGAGACCAGCAGCTCAATCTGCAATTGGCTCAGATCGCAGGTGGCGATGTCACGGCAAACAACAAGATCGTGGCGATGATTAATGCCACGCGTGCGACCAAATCACAAATTCGATCGCAACGCACGGAAATGGCAGCATCGCTTGATCAAATGCGAGGCGAAGTGCATGAAGCGTAATCCAATTACGCCGAACTGGTCTTTCAACTGCAAGCATCACTCAAAGCGTTGCGTGAATCGGTTGGCAAACAACTACGTGATTCGAACGTCCAAATTGCCATCGATGTGATGCATCGCAATTTTGACGTCGCAAAAGACGTTTCAGCGGAAAGCATCACGAGCACGCTGCAAAAACGAATCAGCGAACTTGCCGCTGACGTGTTCCAGGAATCCATCAAACTGGAATCGCAAGGCAACGGTGGCCTGATGGTCTCAGCCAGCATCAATCGACGTCCGATCCGCATGGTGATTGATACCGGTGCCAGTGTGATCGCACTGCCATCGACCGCGATCGCCACACTGGAACTGAATGTCCCGGCTGATGCACCAACGCGAGACGTGCGACTGGCCAATGGGCAACGCATTCAAGCTCGATCGGTGCAGTTGCCGACGGTTCGTGTTGGCGCCTTTCAAGCCGAAGACGTCACCGCCATCATCCTGGGCCCCGAAGCCGCCAACACACCACCGCTTTTGGGCATGAGTTTCTTGAAGCGATTCAAGTTTGAATTGGACGCCGCCAAAAAAGAGCTGCGGTTACTGCGTGTGCAGTAGTTGTTTGGTTTGACTGTCCCGGCCGAACTGCCACAATGAACCCTCCTCGCGATTCGAGGTCGTGCCGTTTTTAAATCTCTCAGAGGCAAGCGTTTACAGCACCCGCCCAGCGCAGCTGGGAGGGTCGAAATCGAGCATTAAGCGAGATTTCGGGGAGGGCCCCTGCGTGACGCACAGAGGTCCTGAAGCGCGACGATTACCCCTACCCGACGAGGCTTCGCCCGTCGACCCTGCCCCAAACAAGTTTGGGGAGGGTTCAACAACGCAAGTCTCCACAAATACGGCACTTAAAAACGACACGACCTCATTCGCGGGAGGGGTCGAAAACAAGCGACAGCGCGTTTTCGGGGGAAGGCTTTTGAAGTGTGAGGTTCGAAGTTGGAAGTGTGAAACTTGTTAGAGACGCGACTTCCTGGCCTTCAAACTACTGACCTCAAACTTCCATATCCAACTCACTCGCTTCGGCCTTAAGGGCCTCGCTCGACCTCCCCCAACGTCGTTGGGGCGAGGTGCGTGGCGCTCACGCGGTGGAAATGAAACTCGCTAGCCAACACGACCGGCCAGCTATTGAGCTCAGCAAAGTTGTTGCCGAGCAGTCAAGCGTCGGCGTCACCCACTCGACAGAAACACTAGCGAGCATCGATACAATGGTCTCAGCGACGACACAGCACGTGCTCGTAGACTCGACTGGTGGCTTTGGCCATGGCCAAATCACTGAACGCTTCCGCGTGACGGTCGCGTGCGGCTCGTGACATTGCTGTCCAATCAAAACGACCGTCAATCAGCGACTCCATCGCGTCCGCGAGCGAATCCGAATCACGCGGCTTTGCGAGCCAACCTTCGACGCCATCACGAATCGCTTCGGGCGTTCCTTCAACGTCGGTGGCAATGACTGGCGTTCCCGCTGCCATCGATTCCAACACCACCATTGGCAAGCCCTCCCCGTACAAACTCGGCAGCACCATCGCATCCAGCTTGGCCAACTCGGTGGGCACATCGTCGGTAAAGCCGACCCACTGAATCAAATCACCAATGTTGAGGCGATCGATCTCGCGATCAATCGCTTGTCGGTAAGCCCGAGTTTCAAACGGGCCGATGCAACGAAACGTCACGTCGATCCCTCGTTGGCGAAGCGTAGCGATTGCCCGCAGTGCGATCTCGAGTCCCTTCCTGGGTCGCATCAAGGCGATCATTCCCATCGTCCATAGTCCACCGACCACAGGTTGCGAGTCACGCTTGGGGAATATCGCTGGCACACCGTTATGAACCACCGTGACGTCGTCCTGATTGAAACCGCGGGCGATCAAATCTGATTTCAGACTTTTAGACACCGTGATTTGGTGAGCACACGAGCGCAGCGATCGCGACTCCACGAACGCATTGATTCGATTTCGAAACCACTGCGACCCGTCGCGAGCTGCGGGTGAGTGCACATGATAGATCCAGGGCACATCGCACTGACGTGACACGGCTGCAGTGATCATCGCCGTTCGCGGTGTGTGTGCGTGCAAAAGGTCGTATTGATGCTCGCGCACGATTGCAGCCACACGCGTGACCACCGATCGATCGAAACGATGTCGCATTGGAGTTCGCCAACAACGTCCCCATCGGTGAGGCTGGGGCTGGTCGGATTGCTGATCGAGACGATCGGCAAATCGGCCTGGCTTCACGCAAGCGAAGTCGGCGGTGATTCCAAACGTCGGTAGACAATGACCCAAGTGGGCTTGAACGCGCTCGGCTCCCGAGAAATGCTCCCCATTAACAACGTGAAGCACTTGAGCCGTTGTGGTCGCGCCAAGAGACTGATCGGAAGCGTCTTCAGCTAACAATGCTGATTGGTTCTGCGTCAGCAGAGAAACCGGTGCTGCCGTCGGAGACGTTTCTGGAACCGCAACAGCACTCGCTGAAAGCGTCACGGAAGCCGGGGAGTCCGATATTAAAGTGGTGTCAGTTGCCATGAGCATGTTCAACACAGAACGAAGGGAATCGTTGCTGAACCATGCCACGCGTCACCCATGTCGCGACGCAATTGCTTGGCCGAACCTTGCAGGCTTAGAAAAGCTGAAGACGCCTTAACGACTGAGCGGGTTATGCCGATTAGGGCTTCGTCAACCCTCGATTTTAGGGTAGCCGTCGTTCGCCAGAACACGGAAGCGCCAGTGATCACCGGCTTCTGGCGAAGACCGGCTACGAACAGCAACCCTAAATTTGAATATTAACGAAGCACTAGTTTCTAAGGTGCATCGATGTGCATCAAAGCGTCAAGTTCTTCATGAAGGATGTCCGCACGGGCAGCTGAAATCGGGACCACAGCGACATCAAGCGGCGAACCATCGAGGGTCGATTCCAATTGCAATGTCTCGTCAATGTCCTCCGACGATAACGAACGACCACGGCCAAGCGATGTCGAAGCACGCATTTTGACAATTCGTTTCCGCAGACACATCAGGGCCAACAAATAACGGCTATCGGACCGCTCGGCGTGGTCGCCCAACGTGCGTAATAGTTCGATCAACACTTCCGGAGGTGCTATTTGTCGTTTTTGCGTGGTGGCCACCGGAACTCGATTCCGCCACCACCCCAAAGCATTTTCGGGCGGTTCATCCCAATGTTCCGATGCGATGTCTTGACGATGCAGCCCGTCATCCACCTCGACCACCACGCTAAAGAACACCTCACCGGGTTCCAACGCACGTTTGCTGACCGCACATTGCCTCGATGCTCGGGTGATCTTGTAGTCGCCCGTCATGCCTCTCGATTCACCAAATCAAACTTGCCACTTTTAGAAAAAAACGCTGCTGGGTTGTCGTGCACGATGCGCTGAATGGTGGCTTCGCTGTGGCCCCGTCGTCGCATTTCAATGATCAGATCGGGCACGGCTGTGGGCTTGCTGACACCCCAATCGCCAGCCGAATTCGCCATCAGTCTTTCCGTGCCATAACGCTCAATCATGTCAGCGGCTCGCGACGGCGTGCATTTGGTAACGGGGTAGAGCGTCATGCCCGCCCAAAAGCCCCGATCGAGAACGTCCGCGATCGTGTGCTCTTCCACATGATCGATCAAAACCCGATCCGGATCGATTCGAGAATCGTCGCATAACATATCGAGAATCATTCGCGTCCCCTGATACTTGTCTTCCAGGTGAGGCGTGTGAATCAAGATGGGCTGTTCATGCCGCGTTGCCAGATCCAAATGCTCGAGAAAGACAACCGCTTCGTTGGGTGTGTTTTTGTTGAGGCCAATCTCGCCGATGCCCAGAACGCCGGGACGATCCAGGAATTCGGGGATCATCTCTATGACGTCGCGTGACAGCGATACGTTCTCCGCCTCTTTGGCGTTGATGCAAAGCCAACAGAAGTGGCGAATGCCAAATTGGGCGGCCCGACTGGGCTCAACAACCGTCAGCTGTTCGAAGTAGTCACGAAAGCCATCGACGCTGCCACGATCAAAACCGGCCCAAAAGGCGGGCTCGCTGACGGCAACGCAACCCATGCGAGCGAGTTGCTCGTAATCGTCGGTCGTACGACTGACCATGTGAATGTGGGGATCAATAAAATCCATTTTAATCTGTGTTCAGCTACCGTTGCGAAGCCATTCCGAATTCCGCTCTCCACTCCGGGTCATAAGACCGAGAAAACAAACGCTGAATCGCGCACGCCCGTGTCACGTCCCCATCGCGAGATTGGGTGAGAATCCCGATTGCGTCTCGGAGTTGGTTGAGCTGAAGATCCGCGTCGTCGGACAACGTGTCCACCCCGTCACGTCGTGCTGCGTCGATTCGATCCAGCGTGGCGGCCACTTCCAACAGCTTGGCACGCGTGGGCAAGTAAGTGCTTTGGATGATTTCGTTCGCGTTCATGACTTCAGTTTACCACGCGACGCTCCCGCTGGCGGTGACGTTGACGATGCACGACTGCGGCAGCGTTGGCTGCAGTATTTGACGTTGTCCCAGTCGCGAGCCCATTTCTTTCGCCATTGGAAAGGTCGCTGACAAACCGGACAGATTTTTTCGGGCCGTGGCTTGGTTCGCGATGAATGAGACGGCATGACACTTTCCGAGACGCTTTTGATGCCAGAGAGTGTGGCGGAGCGACAATCCCCCCGACGCGAGCCCAATCGATCCAAGGCGTCTGGCCACGTCTTTGGCGAAGTGCGTAGACAGGCTGCCTGTTTCAAACTTATTCATGCCCTTCCAGAAAGTTGTTCAATGGCATTGTATGAATAACAGGGGCATGGAGCTCCCACGCAGGCGAGCTGCACGAGCGATGAAACGTCGAAGGGCGAGGCGAGCTAGCTCATTGCTTTGGCAAGCAACGCGCGATAACGCGAAACCGTTGGAATTTGAACCACGATCGCAACCCACAGGATGACCGGCCATACCAGATGCACGGCATTACCGTTGAGCATAAAGAAGACCAAATTGACGACACCGACACCCTCAAGAAGTCCGTGACTGACCATTCGTGCGGTTTGATCCATTGTCAGCAACCGTTTGGCTGGAAGTGGCAGCGGTTGTGTGACGCCCTGATCGATCAGTCGCTCAACGGCGGTTGCGTCGGAATTGGCCAACCAGTCCGCGATCCGGGCAGACTGTCGAAACTGGTGAATTGCTCTGGCTCGCATCGCGGCGGGCACGATCCACGCTAGCACCAAGATGACGATGAACAGCACCGTCCCTATTAGCGGAAGCGTCAGATTGAATGGATCAGCGGGTTGACCCCAACGCATCACGATGAGCACCACGCCGATGACCAGCATGCCTTTGGCAAGCGCGATCGTGATGATCTGCCCGACACGTGCGAAATGCTGCAGCGATGAGGGAGCGTTCATACTCGATCCAGCCGGTAAGCCGCCGCTCAGCTCTTCCGAATCATCCGATGTCACGAGATACGGATTGCCGAATGACTTGGCGATCTCTGCTGGATTGGGATCATTCATCAGGTGCGGATCCGGTGTATCAGACATGGGGCGATCACAATGTCAACAATGACTGGACAGCCAGCGAAACTGTGCAAGCTTGTCTTTACGCCTATCCGGAAACCAATCGAATTAGCTCTCTGAGCCGTTGGCGCTAGGCTCGGTCCTCAGTTTAGCCTCGTATTTCAGATGCCGCTCGACGCTATCGCGTTCGGCTCAATGGTTTTCGGATAGGCTCTCGGAAATTCGGCGTTTCGATGAAACTCTACTATACCGATCATTTTGAATTGCCTCTGCCGGAACGACATCGGTTTCCGATGGACAAGTATCGTCGACTCCGGAGGTCGGTTGTTCAGGATCCGGTGCATCGCAACGACGCTCTGTTGGTACCGCCGGCAGCGACCGATCAACAGTTACAACTATGCCATGATGTTGATTACATCCATCGAGTCAAAACGGGCACGCTGACCGATGCTGAAATTCGACGGATTGGATTTCCTTGGTCCCCGAAGATGGTGGAACGTTCAAAGCGAAGCACCGGAGCAACCATCGCAGCCTCGCGAGCTGCACTTAATGAGGGAATCGCGGCGAACCTAGCCGGTGGCACGCATCACGCGTTTGCCGATGCGGGCGAAGGTTACTGTGTCTTCAATGACGCCGCCGTTGCAATTCGAACCCTGCAGCACGAAGGTGTCATTGGTCGGGCTTGTGTCATTGATTTGGACGTTCACCAAGGCAACGGAACCGCATCGATCTTGGCTTCGGATCCGAACGTCTTCACATTTTCGATGCACGGGAAGAAGAACTTTCCGCTCCGAAAGCGTGCCGGTGATCTCGATATCGCATTGCCTGATGGGACCGGTGATCGCGACTATCTTGCCGCGCTCGACGATGGCCTGAACAAGATGGATGCAGCGATCCATGACCAAGGAGGATTTGATTTGGCCGTGTACCTCGCGGGGGCGGACCCGTTTGAGCACGATCGATTAGGTCGGATGAAACTGACGATGCAGGGGCTAGCTGGCCGAGACAAGATGGTACTGGATTACTGCACAAAGCGTGGCATGCCACTCGCGATTGCGATGGCTGGCGGCTATGCCGCTGACATTGATCAGATCGTGGCAATCCACAGTCAAACGCTGCGATTGGCGTCCCAACATGCACGACGGTTGTCGACGCCGACCGCGACCGCATGACTGCCGATCAACAACGTGTAAAACAAATCATGCAATCACGCATGGATGCAACGGACGAAATAGCCAGCATCGAGCTCGCGATTGGCCCGATCGGTCAATTTCAAACGACCTGATTCCACATCAAAGGGTCGTAAGCCAACGCGTGTTAGCCGCTGCTGCAGAAAGCTTGCAATCTCGCTTGGCTGCAAGTTCGACGAATGGCCTGTGATCAACAACCGAAATTGATCGCGCCCTAACAAGGCGACACAATCGTCCAAAAGTGGCCACAAATCGCGTTCAAGTCGCCACGAACGTCGGCGGCCTTTCGGAGCGTGACCATAGGCGGGTGGGTCCAGCACGATCGTGTGATAAGTGCGACCGCGGCGGCGCTCACGAGCGGCAAACTGAGCCGCGTCATCCACAAGATATCGAATGGGACGATCGGAAAATCCGTTGATAGCGGCTGTCTTTCGAGCTGCGAGCACATTGGGTTTGGCAGCATCGACATGAGCCACGGCCATTCCTGACGCAACCATTGCCATGGTACTGGCACCCGTATAGGCAAATAAATTCAAACCTGCCGGCGGATCCTTCGAGGCATCCAAATCCGGGCGGGTCGATTCCAACCAGTGCCAGTTAACGTGTTGCTCTGGGAATACCCCGACGTGACCAAACGGGGTTGGCAGGATTGGCATGACAAATTTGGTCACCCGCAGCCGTGTTGGCTCGGTCCAATCATGAGCGTGCCACCATTTGCTTGTCGTATCAAAGCGGTCGGTGGCGGATTGCCAAAGTGACGGAGACGCGGGACGGAACTTTTGGGCGGCGGGACATGGGCGGTCAACGATTCGATCGCCAAATTGCTCCAGCTTTCGATGATTGCCAAAGTCGAGCAATTGATAATCGGCAGCTCCGGCGCACTGGTTTGTTCTAATCGGACGTCGCCTTTTCGAGCAATGACACCACTTCGTTGTGTCCACTGGCACGTGCAAAATCAATGGCTGACTCGCCATCGGCGTCTTTCGCATTGGGGTTGGCCCCAGCATCTAGTAAAACTCTCACCACATCGATTTGCCCTTCCGCGGCTGCAAACATCAACGGAGTGAATTGCTCTTCGGCATCATTGAGGTTCGGATCGGCTCCCGCGTCGAGCAGCCTTCTGATGGTTGCGACATGATTTGCCGTGGATGCGTACATCAGTGCCGTCCGTCCAGCTTGATCACGGGCGTCGACACCTGCACCCGCATCGATCAAAAGCGCGACGACATCCGTGTGACCTTCAAACGAGGCGAGATGCAATGCCGTCCGCCCACCCTCATCGCCCGCGATGGGGTTCAGTCCGTCGGCAATCGCCCGCTTCACGCCATCAACGTCACCCGTCAGCGCCGCTTCCCGCAACGCGTCGACGGGATCGGAGCGTTGGCTATTGGTGCTTGAAGCGATACCCGACTGACCTTGGGCGGCTTCCACAGATGATTGGCTGCGGGGCGATGAAACACTGATGTCTTCACGCGATTTGCGTGGAAAATCCGTGCGCTCGAGACGTTGCTGATCACAACCGATCAGAAAAACGACAACGACGCAAAGCAATAAATCATGAACCCGACTCCCAAACATCAAACATCCATTTCAAACAGCGTGGTTCGCGATTCTGTTTCTTGACCCAGTTCATGCCTGCGAAATTGACCCGTCATTAGCGTCTGCTCGGCCAATTCCAACACATGACGATGATGCGTTAACAAGATCACTTGGGTCTGCTGGGCAAATCGAGCGAGAACGGACAATGCGGCCGATGCTCGATCGTCATCCATCTGCATCAAACAATCATCCAAAATCAATGGCATCGGTTCGGCCGCAGTCTCCTTTTGCTGCAACGACGCCAGTCTCAGGGCAAAATAAAGCGAATCTGCCGTTCCCGAACTCATCGCCGATGCGGGCACCGGTGACTCATTTTGAACACCAAATAACATCACACCTTGATCACCCGGTTCAATTTTCAATCCATCGTACTTGCCGATGGTCAACTCACTGAACAACTCCGAAGCGAGTTGAAGAACGGGTCCTTGATTGGCTTCACAGTAGTGATCGATCGCACGATCAAGAATGAGCGACGCCAGCTTCAGTCGCTTGTAGCGGTCGGTTAGCCCTCTCAGCTCGCCAATCTGCAAATGCAGGTTCTGCGATTCCTCCGACGCCGCGGACTCGCTATCGATTGATGACCATTGCCGTCGCAAATCCCAAAGCGTTTCCCGCTGGCAGTTCAGCTCGCTCTCGATTTGCTTGGCATCATCTTTGAGTCGGCTTAGCTTGGCAGTGAGCTCCGACCGATCATGGTTGCCAACATCTTGCAGTAAACCATCAATGTCTTGGCCCCCTGAAAGGCTTCGCAGTTGCGTCTCCAATGTGGACCGCTTGGATTGGGCCGCCGACTTGATGTGCCATTGCTTGATGGCCGTTTCGATGGATTCCAGATCCTTGCACTGAGCACGTTGGCACAACATGACGCGATTGGCTTCGAGTTCATGAGTTGCCCTTTGCCATGCTTGTTCACGATCAGCCAATTGACCGCGCTCGGTATCAACTTGCTTTCGCTGTTTTGATGCGTCGCGTTCGGCTTGTAGTCGACGTGAGAGGCTCGCGACCGTCGCGCAAGCTTGCTCAAAGGGATCGTCTTCTGTTGGCGTCGCCACATCCAGACGTTTT
>JBCCJB010000080.1:0-12821 GCA_039028015.1 Planctomycetota bacterium | reverse complement strand
GGACAATCGCGGCTCGCAACAAGACGGGACAATCAAAGCGAGCAATTTTGATGCGAAGTCAGATCAAATGGATTCGTTTGACGGTCGCGTGAACGAATTGCGATCACGGATCAACCGGGAACGTGGGCTGAATCGATCAAGCGTTGATGATCTGGCCATGAGCATCGATCCGAGCATCGATCCGATCCTGGACATGCAAGCGCCAATCGGACCCAGTGGCCTATCGGATACGTTTGTCGAGCTTCCTGGAATTGTGCCGTCCGAAGCCATTGCCGAAATTGCCGCAATGGATCTGACTCGCGACGTGAAAACGCGACGCGACGTCGGCGGACCGATCACACCGGCTGGGCTGTCCGTCGCAGCGGTCGAATCCTTTAGTCGTCGCGTCCAACGCACCAGCGGAGGTGCGGCACCGGCACCAGCGGGCATGGTCGGACCGGCAACCGAAGAGGCCATTGAGCTAGGTCTGGCGTATTTGGCATCCACGCAAAACAAGGATGGTAGTTGGTCATTGCAGGGTCACGGTGATGAGGTGCTGCTGCGAAGCGACACGGCGGCGACGGGACTGTGTCTGCTGGCATTTCAGGGCGCCGGTTACACGCATCGCCAGCATCAGTACGCGTCCAACGTTGCGAGAGCCTTGGAATTTCTCATCAATGGCCAACGGACCAACGGCAACCTTTATCGCAGCGAAGATCGCTTGAGTGATCAGAACGTGGCCTTGTACTCGCACGGCATTGCGTCGCTGGCCGTGTGTGAGGCCTACGGGATGACACAGGATTCGCAGTTGCGAGAGCCCGCACAAATGTGCGTCGATTACATCGCGGCGACCCAGCATCGCAAGCGTGGTGGATGGCGCTACACCCCGCAGCAGAGTTCCGACACGAGCGTGACCGGCTGGATGATGATGGCGCTCAAAAGTGGCGAGCTGTCCGGTTTGGAGGTTGCAACGCAGACGTATCGCGGCATTGAAAAATGGCTCAATGCGGCTCAGGTCAGTCCACTACGACGCGACTTATACCGTTACGATCCGTTCGCGCCGGACACACCCACGCAGCGTCACGGACAAAAACCAACACCCACGATGACGTCGGTTGGAATCTTAATGCGGATGTATTCGGGTTGGCGGCGAAATCCGCCAGACATGCGATCCGCGGCGGATTACCTGCTTGATTATCTGCCCAGTGAGCAATCGACCGGGTCACCGGGGCGTGATACCTACTACTGGTACTACGCCACGCAAGTGATGTTTCACATGGGTGGTGATTATTGGAATCGCTGGAACGCGCGACTGAATCCCATGTTGACGGAAAGCCAAATCAAGAGCGGTCCGAATGCGGGCAGTTGGGACCCCGACAACCCCATCCCCGACCGCTGGAGCTCACATGCCGGGCGGCTCTACGTGACCGCCATGAACTTGCTCAATTTGGAAGTCTATTACCGTCACCTGCCACTCTACGAAGAAACCGGCGCTCCGGTCGAGTGAAGACTGATCTAGTATTCACTTCCGCGCTCTAAACCGTTGCGCGTTCGCGAAAAGAATAACTCACAATTCTTGATCAACCCGGTTGTGGGATCGCGGTTGCGGCTGGCTTGTCGGTTCGAGGCATTTGCTCAAACTCGTTCGGCACACGTTCCCCGAAAACGACGTAAAGCTCTTCGAACATTCGCTGCAAAGCCTTGTAGTTTTCAGTTTCGCCAGGTCGGGGTGCGGCAAACTTCAAGTCATAACGCAACATGTAAGCGAGAAGACTAGGAGCATCATTTCCATCGACCAACGGGTCAAACTCAGCACCTCGTGAAAGAGGTTTGAGTGATTTCGTATCGCGTACTTTTTTGATCTCACGCTGCAAGCTGGTTAGGAACGAATCAACTTTGATTAGATCCGCGATTAGCTGTGTTGGTCCGGGGCAGGGACGGGGATAGGCAATGGCAAAGCGTTGGACTAGAGCCGCAAATGCGTATTCCAATCGCTCGATGGCCGGCCGTGGCAAAACCTGAAATTTGTCTTGCAACGAATCGAGCTCAGCTCTTGCGGCAATCAATTCAGAGACGACGTCAGCGAACGTTGGATTTTCCAATAACGGCGGCCAATAATCCAGCTCAATCATTAATGGGTCAGCAAGGCTAAACGTCGATTGTCCGCCAACATCAAGCGAAGACTGTATGCGCAACGACTCGTGCATTTCGGGAGATAACTCCCAACGATCGTGACTGGGATGCTCGGCCCAATACTCGTCAAGCCCAGCTCCGTAACCAACGAGCGTATTTCGCAATTCTTCGAGCAGGCGGTTCATGACCGTTTCCGGTGAACCGTTGTATCGGGGCTCGTGATAGAGACGTTGGAGAAAACGACGGCGGCCAGCCCGTCGCATTCTCGCAGCTTGATCGATTCTTTCCTCTCGCTTCTGCAATACTTCCATTTGCCCTTTAATATTGACCTCTTGGCGATTGAAAAACTCGTCAACGCTCTTGTTCCAAAAGTCCAAGGCTAAATCATCGGCAATCAACATTTGAGTTCGCCACTCACCCCAAGTCAGTCCCCATCCTTGGGTCGAACGCATTAAATCAGCCTGAGCTCGTAATTTGTCATTTTGAACTAATTGGGCTTCGTTCTTGATCGCCGCTTCCTCACGAATCTGAATTTGGGCGTCATTAAGTCCGCGAAAGGCAACTGTCATTTCGGGATTCACGAACGGTGGAATCTCAAGCTTCGACGGCACACCATCTGGGATGGGTTGAACCAAAACTTCATACATGTCGCTTGGCACAAGCACAGTGTCGGGGAAATTCGGGTGCGGTAAGGAAATGGTGGTGGCTTGCGTCACAGTTGGTGGGAGAACAATTTGGCCCGTCGTCGTGTTGGTGACCTGTACCTGATAGCCGTTGATGCCAACATTGTTGGGTTTCAGTCGGATGGTTGCACCGTCTACGCTTCGGGCAATCACTTTGACTTCGACGTCGTTGGCCAATGCAACAGAGACGGTCGAAATGAAACCGGACGCCAACATCAGAATAATTCGAAGTTGCATTTCTCGACTCTTCGATTGCTACGGGCTCAATAGTGAATTTGATACATAGGATTACCGGTACAGTCGTTTCACAGAACGTCACCGGACATTGACGGATTCTTGATCGTTGATTCGATTGCATCTGCGGTGATCACATCAATGGTTAACCCATCGTTCGTGGCTTTTCGAACCGTATCGTCAAACTGCTGTATTCCGGTTCCCATTGATTCCATGGTATCGGATCTCGATACAATCCCGACCCAACGACCAGCAGAATCGAATATCGGGCATCCTCGGAATATCAGTGGATCCGCTGCAGGTGATTTGATGCCACAAAGGTGCATGCGCGGCATTGTTGGGTTGATTTTTGGGAGCGGGACCAAGTATCGAACCGACATCGATGGAAGAGATGAAACACTCTTGGCATTGGTCGACGACGGGTCGAATTCATCCGTTCCTAGGTATGCATCCTCTGCTCCGAAAAAATCACCAACGCAGTTAAGTTTGGACTGAATGCGGGGAACTTTCGAGGACATTTCAACTGGGACTTCGGCCAGTCGCTGCAAACATGCGTCGTCGTCGGTGAAAGGCGAAGCAATCTCGATTATCCCAAGATCGACGGCCCGACGAAGCAGCTGACAACCAACCAATAACGGAAGCAAAGACTGGCGGCCCGGGAGATCGTTGGCCTCAACCGCCGCTTTCAGCTTTGCTTTGACTTGTATTGCATCTCGCTGCGCGTTTTTCCACTGTAAATTCAAATCCATTTCCTTGATCACCGAGGTTGTCCCGGATTTCAAGTGAATCACCTCAGCCTGATCGAAACCCTCAGTAGCCTTCATTTCCGCGACTAAGCGGCCACTTGTGATGATTCGGGTTGGTGATACGGCAACGCCATGTCCAAATCGCAGCCAGGTATCCTCGCGGCGGAGTGCAATCCACACGATCCGTTCTTCTAGAAGCTCTCTATCTGTCAACTTGATTTTGGTCGGCACTGCCGGAGGCAAATTCGTCGCTTTCGTCTTCGTTAACAGAGTCTCGTTAAGTCTTGCCGGTGGGAGTTCAACGGTAGCCTGTTGAGTTGCGTTTTTCGTATTTGCTTTGATGCTCTTTTCCGTCGGGAAGGATCCATTCACGTCGGTAGCAATCGAAGGACGCGATGGCTCCCACAGCACGGCTTGAATCAAGCCGAGTAAGGCTAGCCCAGCGATGGAGGCGAATATGAGTCGTCTTGGCCAAGGAGGCATGGACTGCCATCGACCGGGACGTTGCGACAGTTGATCGATACTCGCATGTGCGTTTGGACGCGGTTCGCGAGACGCCACGCTAGACCCACGAACTGTTGTTGGGGGCGATGTGTCATTCGTTGTGTTCGAACTGGCGACACGCTTAACGGGCAGTCCATCGTGCCCAACCACTCCGATCCATGGTTCGACTTGGCCCAGCCATGCTTCGAGCGTTTGTGATTTGTGGCCGAAGGTGATGTTCTGTTGCCGTAATGCTCGGGCGGTCTTGACTGGCGTGGAATGGTCACCAATGAAAGTTTGATTGGTGCTATTGAGGTCACGAACAGTCCATTGGTCCTGCTTATCTTGCATCAAAACCGCGTGATGCGATGAAACACTAGCATCGGCAATGCGAAGATCATTATCGGGATGACGACCAACTCGCAGAATCCTCTTCGCAGTGGATTCAAACGGCCACGGCATCGTGACCGACTCGGCGAGTGTGACGGCGACGCCCGCGACCAATTTGGTCTTTTTGGCAATACGATGCTTGCCCACGAAGACCCCGTTCGTGCTGTTGAGGTCTTCAATAAAGAATTCATCGGCGACCCGCGTGAGCCGACAGTGCTGCCGTGATATCGTTGGGTCATCGATCCTGAGGTCGGCATCGTCGCCCGAACCAATGATCCAGGAACGCATATTTATTTCCCCGATTTATGCACATCAAGCCCGTGGATGCGGTAAGAGCAAACCATGCCCCCCGGCGGATCACTGTATCCCACACGCGTCTTGCTCACAAACTGCGCCATGACGCTTCTGAGCAATAGGCGAGATTTTGCCGTTAACCGGACAAGGCTGTGCTACAAGCGATCAAAATAAGATGCGAATCAAACGGCAGCCGAGCCCAACTTGGCTTCTTCGGCCGCAATCATCTGAGCCAGGATCTCATCGAGTGACACGCGGATGTCCCAGTCCGGGTAGTCGCGACGCAGTTTGGAAAGATCGCTGATGTAGCAGATGTGATCGCCTTTGCGATTGTCATCGCCGAGTGTCCAGTCGACTTTGTGGCCGCTGATTGACTCAATCTTGGAGATGCATTCCAGCACGCTGGCTGCGTTACCACGTCCGCCGCCAATGTTGTACACCTCGCCGGGACGCGGATTTTTTGAAAATGATTCAAATGCTTTGACTACATCACTGCATTCGATCTGATCGCGAACCTGTTTGCCCTTGTAGCCAAAAATCGTATAAGGCTTTCCCGTGACCGCAACGTGAACGAGATAACTGAGGAAGCCGTGCAGTTCGACGCCGCTGTGACTGGCACCGGTCAGACATCCACCACGGAAGATGCCCGTCTTGAGTCCAAAGTACTTGCCGTATTCTTGGGCTAGCACGTCGGCGGCCGTTTTCGACGCTCCAAACAAGGAGTGCATCGTTTGATCAATTCGGCACGCTTCATCGATGCCATTGAAGTCTTCTTCGCGTGCGTATTCCCATCGTGTGTCGAGCTCGCTCAACGGTAATTCATTGGGCGCGTCGCCGTAGACTTTATTGGTGCTCATGTGACAGAAAACAGCCTCGGGTGCATGTTGCCGCGTCGCTTCCAACAAGTTCAGCGTGCCGTTGGCATTGACTTCAAAGTCCAAAAACGGAATTGCAGCCGCTTTATCATGCGATGGTTGTGCGGCGCAGTGAATGATCAAATCGGGCGTCTCGTTCTTGAATAGGTCGAGAATGCCTTCGCGATCTCGAATGTCAATCGCGACGGTGCGGAAGTGGTCACATTCCGATTCGAGCAGCGACTGATTCCATTTCGTGCTGCCATCGGGACCAAAGAATGTCGATCGCATGTCGTTGTCGATGCCAATGACTTCGTCACCAGCGGCATTCCAATGACGGACTGCTGCCGAACCAATCAAACCACTCGAACCTGTCACGATAACGCGCATTCTGACTCACAAAACAAACGAAACAACTCTCGATCAGATCCGAATTGTAATTGCTCGCTCAAACAATTCGTGGGCTAACCGAATGGAGAAAATCGCATCGACGACGAGGTGGGAAATGGGGCCCTTTTACGTTCACCAGGGACCCTCATCCGGCCGCCCAAGCCAGTTTTTGCTCAAGATGATCGATCAAACCGTCGCGATCGGCACGCAGTGTGGCCGTATGGTCGAGATGCCGGAACACGGCATTGCTGATTTGTGCCGCTGAGGCGATTTCGGGGAACATTTCACCAAACTGCCGATCTCCGTTGATCAGGTCGCGAAAACCGCCCGTGTAGACAAAGTGCATTCTCACGTTCCGATTGATCAGCGTTTGGAGGTGGTCTCGTGTCTGATCACGTGAGGGAAACTCACGAATGTCATCGCCACCCTGCAGCGACTTTGGCAGCGTCTTGCTCCGCGTTTGCCACTGAGTCCACCGACGTTTCCAAAACCCCAGTGAGGTCAATTTTTGCGGTAGATCTCTAAACCAACGCCGCCGATAGAAACCCAAGGTACGATACCCAAAGCCATCCATCGTTACCACGCCCCGCACCCGGTGATCCTGCATCGCCGCGTGCATCGCATCATCAGCTCCACTGCATAAACCGAATAACACCGCGCTTTTGATGCCACAAGTATCAGTCAGCTCATCAATTGCAGCGGATGTTTGGGTTGCCGCGCGGTCAAGCGATCCCAGCGAATCGCTCGCAGCAAAACTCTCCCCAATTCCCGACAAGTCAAACCGAATGCTTGGCAGCCCGCGTGCGGCGATCCGAGATGCCAAGTCAACATGCAAACGAAACGGTCCACCGCATGGCAGCATGCCCGCAGTCAGAAAAATGACCCCGGTTTTGCTCGGTGCCTCGCTTGTCTGCATCGGTGAACGAATGACTCCGAAAAGACCTTTTCGATCACCAAACCAGACACTCGTCTCGGCAGCCGACGTGGATTTCGCGTCGCTTTGGAGATGAACAACGGGATGAATTGCCACTGGGGCCGTGCTGGTCGCATATTCAATCATCGACCGGTCTCCAGGATCGAACGTACTTTGGCAAAGGCTTGCGGCGATGCGAATGCGACATCGACGCAGTCCAGCCGATCCCAAGCGATGTCATCGGTGATGTGATGGTGAGTACCCGTTTGCGGTCGATTCGAATCCGCTCGCGTGCCTTTCGACCAAATAAAATGACAATCGTTTGCGCCGGAGTCTTGAGCATCAAGGCCGATTGATTCAATCCAGCTTCGTCGCTTTTGGTTCAAGGTCATTCCCAACGCTTCGTCGATGCCATCGGAACGTCGTCGAATGCAAAAGCGGGTGTGGTTCGTCAGGATTTCACGATGAAACTGATCCAACATCGACAACCAAGCCTGGCCTGATTCGATGGCGTCCCACAGGATCGTGTGACGCAACTTCCAACCGAGGTTTCGGACCGTCTCAGAAACGAGTGGTGGTGCTTCCAAGATGGCATTGCCACCGAGCCGCAAACCCACCATCGATATTTGTTTCACGTCGCAGCGGCGGTTGGTTTCTTCAATGACGGCCGACAAGTCGGTTGCAAAAGTGTCGTGGGATTGAGTTAATTCATTACCTGACGATTGGCCGACGCCCGCGTGATCGATGCGGATGGATGTGAAACCATGACGTGCCAAAAGCATTGATAATTGCTGAAGGTTGCGGTACCCGCGTGTCCATTCATGCCCCCAGCCCGACTCAATCATCACGGCATGCTGACGGGATTGGCCTTCAGGATGCGTCCAGATGACGTGCAAGCCGTCGACGCTGCTGCGTATGAAGGCCGATTCCACTCGGCATCGATGCGTCGTGTCGGCGACCGCCACGTTCGACGACGAATCACCGGATCCGGTTAGACATCGAGTGATTGAACGAATTGTGGGATTGGCAAAAAAGTCGCGGACAGGAATCGGACGGTGCTCAGCGTGGGACCATTTAGCGATCACTTGCGTGACAAGTAACGAACTGCCGCCCAATTGAAAAAAGTCGTCGTCGATCGAAACCTGCTCGACACCCAAAATCTCTTGCCAAATCTTCGCCATGCGGATTTGATCGTTTGTTTCCGGCATCGCAATCGTTTCGCGTCGTGCTGTGATGGCTGATGCGGAGTTCGGAAGATGCTTCCGATCGATTTTCCCGTTGATCGTGGTGGGAAACGCTGACATCAGCACAAAACGATTCGGGATCATGTAGGTCGGCAAGCAATCACGAAGTTGGTCAACCACATCCGCGGCAAAACGAGCGTGATCTGGTTCATCTTGCAAGGTCGAAAGCGCCTCTTCCCCAATCGCCAGATAGACGTGCAACCGTTTTTGGCCACCGTCTTCACTGACGCCAACAACGCTATCGATAACGCACGGAAGTGAGTTGCAGGCGGCCTCAATCTCGCCTGGTTCGATTCGATAGGAACCCAATTTGATCTGATGATCCACGCGGCCGGCGAAATCAATCTGGCCATCGGGGAGCCAACGCGCTAGATCGCCGGTCGCGTAAAGACGACGTTGATCGCCCTCGACTGTGATCTTTTGGAATGCTTGATCGGTCAAATCCGGTCGATGCAAATACTCGCTTGCTAGTGCAGGTCCACCGATGAAAAGTTGCCCCGTTTGGCCGATGGCACACTGATGATGATTGGCATCCAAGATGAACGCGTCATAACCGGGTAGTGGAAATCCAATCGGCATATTGGTTGTTTCATCGATGCCGTCGGTCCAGTTTCGCGGTGGGATAAATACGGTTGCGCTGACGGTTGCCTCGGTTGGCCCGTAAGCATTGGCCCATAGCACGTCATGGTCGCAAAGCTGCAGCCAATCGCGGTAATGCGGGACCGACACCTTTTCGCCGGTGACGACCATCAATCGCAAGCAATCGGGCACGCGCGCTTGGCTCGCCTTCATAAGCTCAACCCAGCTATGCCAGTAAGCGGTTGCTAAATGAATCGCGGTGATTCCACGCTCGCGAACGATTTCGCTCAACTCGTTTGCAGATTGACTTCGTGTCGATGGTCGCACGACAACGGTCGAACCGCTGACTAGGGGCGGGAAAATCTCTTCGATTGCGATGTCAAAATTCAACGTCGAAAATTGCAGCGTGCGATCATTGTGTTGAAGTTGATAAATCGCTTCATCAGCCAAGCAATAAGTCATCAGGGCACGGTGCGAGATCGCCACGCCTTTGGGCTGTCCCGTCGAGCCGGACGTGTACATCACATAGGCCAACGAGTCCGGATCAAGCGTAAACGAATCGTTGTTGGCGACGTTTAGCTCTTGTGGCCGCTTGATTGTAGATCGTTTCGTTTCGGACGTGTTGCCAGCATTGTTGTTTGAATCGATCCACTGATCCACGTTGATCCATTGTGGCATCGTGTTGCCTAGTTCAAGGCAGCTTTTCGAAACCTTCGAAAGCATGCCGTGATTGTCAGCCGATGTGATGATCAACGATATCGGAGCGTCGGCGATCATGGTTGCGAGACGTTCCGGTGGATACTGAGGGTCCAGCGGCACAAACGCCAACGACGCATCCATGACGCCCAGCATCGACACAATCGCTTCCGCGGAATGATCCAAACACAATCCGACAAACACTCGGTCATTAAGCCGAACGTCATCCTGACACTTGATCCATGTTTGCAAGTGCTGCCCAATCGACGACATGGAAGAAAGGACTTCGCCGTATGTCCACGAACGGCGGTCGTCTTCGATCGCGACCACGTCGGGCTGAGCTTTGGCGGTTTGACGAAACATCGCAACGACGTCGGTTATACCGGTTTCGTCTGCGTTGCAATCGCTCGAATTTAGAATCGCGTGACTCGGCATCATGACACCGCGGCTCTTATGACGCGCCTTGATTCAGCGATGCTGGGACCATTGGCGAGACGGACTCTTGCCCCTGCGATTCGATATTGGCTTGCGAATGATTGGCAGACCAATTGGCGATTTCGGACTCAACGTCGCGATGGCGATCATTGCCACGTTGTTGTGTCTGTTCGACTTGCTCGATGCAATCCTGCACGATGTCGAGGCCGGCTTCCAAGTCGAGCAACGGAATCGTCAATGCGGGCATTAATTTGAGCACTTCATCATCGGCACCCGACGATTCCATCATCAACCCATAGTCAAATGCCGCATCGATCACGCGGCGAGCCAAAGTACCACTGCCCATATCGAGACCCCAGATCAGACCGCGACCGCGAATCGAGATGGGATTGGATGCGGTAGCGGCGATCTGCTTAAGTCGATCGGCGATGATCGACGATCGAGTTTGAATGTCGGTCTCGAACTGCGGGTTGCTCCAGTGATGCAACAACGCCTCGGCAGCCACAAACGCCAAGTTGTTTCCGCGGAAGGTCCCCGTGTGCTGGCCCGGTTGCCAAACATCGTGTTCGTCTTTGATCAGTACGATTGAAAGCGGCAAACCGCCGCCGAGCGATTTGGATAGGCACACCAAATCTGGTGTGATTCCAGCATGTTCGAAGCTAAAGAAGCGTCCGGTTCGTCCATTGCCGACTTGAATGTCATCAACGATCAGCAAACATTCCAAACGACGGCATAAATCTGCAACGCGGCGAAGCCAAGTATCGTCGGCGACGTTGACGCCGCCCTCACCTTGAACCGTTTCGACGATGATCGCAGCTGGCACTGGGATGCCGCTGCTGGAGTCAGTCAGCATCTTTTCCAAGAAGGAAGCGGTATCAAGGTCGCCGAAGTAACCATCAAATGGCAGGTGGGAAACATTCAGCCGGGCTCCATCAGCCTGGTGATGAAAGGCCTCATTGGCCGTCAGCGCGAGCGACCCAAGCGTGTGGCCATGGTAAGCATGCGTGAACGCAATCACGTGGGATCGATTTGTGGCTCGGCGTGCCAGCTTGATCGCCGCTTCCACGGCGTTGGTTCCGGTGGGTCCGGTGAATTGGACGCGATAATTCAGCTGTCGCGGTTTTAAGATCGTCTCCCGGAAAGTTTCCAAGAAACGAACTTTGGCCTCCGTAGTCGCATCGAGTGAATGCTGAATTCCACCAGCCTCGATGTATTTCAGAATTGCGGCGTTGGCTAGCGGGTTGTTGTGTCCGTAGTTGAGTGAGCCGGCGCCACAGAAAAAGTCGATGAACTCGCGGTCATGCACATCGACCAGCCTAGACCCGAGTGCGGTTTTGAATGTGGTGGGGAATAAACGGCAGTAGCCCCGCACGTTTGATTCCATGTCTTCGATGATTGATGGCATCTTCAAAGTCGCTGGCGGTGAAGGCAAAGTTGGTGGTTCATCGTCGCGTCATCGGCAAACACGGCCGATTACTCATCCTTGCGGCAGCCATTCCCCACGCGCCGACCGCCGCATTTTCAGGAAGCCTAGGTCGCTCCCAAAATCAGCGATGTCCGAACGGATGACAGGTCAAACACAGCGTGACACTCTTGCGGCAATCGGTTTCGGTTGATCCGATTGAAGCGGTTACCCCAGCAATAGACTGCTGCGTTGTTGCAATATGTGCTTCACGAATCGATCAATCGTGACGCAGTCCACCTCGTGAAACGGCCATTTGGGTTCCCGCATGAGCGTTCCTCGCATCGGAGGCGTGATTCACGCCTATCAAAAGTACGACCCAACGTCGTTTCCACCGCCGACGGCCGAACCACCCGATTTGGTCAGTTCGGCATTTGAGCAAGCGATGATGTACGGCAGCATGCGAGAGCTGACCGATGAGGAGCTTGCCAATGCTGTCAAACTTGATCCCAGTCAGATTGCCGGTTTGGGCCCCAGCATTGATTTTCTGAAAGCGATCTTGGAAGACCGCAAACGTCAGATTCTGGAGACCTACGAGACAAAGTCGGTCCAAAAGAAAGCTCGCAAAGCGTTTTTCCAGGCTGCCAAACGAGTCAAGCCGCCCGAGAAAATGGAAAAACTATTTCGCATGGCCGTCAACCAGGAACAGCCCTTCATGATTGAGCGGCTCTGGTATCAAACCGGCGATGACAACAGTGATTTAGCGCGAGGTTTGCTCGCGACTGGCTCCGCAATGCAAAACAAGCACGCCATTGAGGAAATGGCAACGAAGTACGAGTTCACGGGTAACGAGTCGATGAGCGTACCCAAGGCGCTCGAGATCAAAGAGGAACTGGAGAAAATCGACGAGCTGCTCGAACAGCTATCCGAGGCGGCCAAGTCCGCTCAAATCGGCATCATTGACATGGAGGCGCTGGCGGAATTTGCCGAGCCGGGCGATATGCAGCAGTTGGAAGAAATGCGGCAACAGATTGAGAATCTGCTGCGTGATCAAGCCGAACGGCAGGGACTGGAACGTAAGAAAGATGGTTCTGGCTATCGGCTGACACCTCAGGCCTACAAGATTTTTCAGGGTCGTCTGCTCGAACGGATTTTCAGTGAACTCGACCCGTCACGAACCGGGCGTCATGAGGGCGATGTCGTTGGCGAAGGCGCCGTGGAATTGCAACAGACCAAGCCGTACGAGTTTGGCGATAGCGTCGCCAATATTGATTTGCCACAAACCGTGATCAACGCCTTGCTGCGTCAAGGTGACGAACGTCCGGTTCGACTGCGTGGTGATGACATTGTCGTCCACAAAAAGCGG
>JBCCJB010000079.1:0-13094 GCA_039028015.1 Planctomycetota bacterium | reverse complement strand
TTTTTGGTCGACGCCGCTCATCGTTTCGGATGCCGCTACATCGCGTTGGCGCACTCGGTGGATGACCAAGCCGAAACGGTACTGCACCAGCTTTGTCGCGGTACCGGGCAGGCGGGTTTGTCAGGCATGGCCTTTCAAACCCCGGTGCCACGATCGCCGTGCGTGATCATCCGACCATGGCTGCAAGTTCGACGCAGCGACATCCGCATCGCACTTTCCTCGATCAAACAAGCATGGCGAGAAGACGCAAGTAATTTGAATCCAACGTTCACCCGAAATTGGTGGCGCCAACAGATCGTGCCAATGCTCCAAACGCGTTATCCCGACGTGATCGGTGCGATTGGCCGAGCAAGCCAGCTCCAACGCGAATCGCATGCCCTGACGCAGGACTTAGCTCGACAATGGGTGTCGCGGTTCACACGAGTGATTGCCGATCCGGCTGCTTCATGGCACGTGTCGATTGAGCGAGACGACCCGTGGGGTATCGCACATCAATTGCCGGTCATCGTTGCCAGTTGCCAACGCGTTTGGGATGAACTGAAGTGGCCGCGAGGCGCCTACTCGAGAGAACACTGGCTTCGGATGGCACGCTGGATTGTCGATCCTGACCCGTCGTCACCATCGATGTGGCCAGGCGATATCAAAGCCGTGATCGCCGGCAATGAACTCAGGTTTCACCGGCATGCTTAAGTGCGTGCAAAGCTTGAGTGCCTGCAAAACCTGAGTAGCTGAAAAGCTTAAGGACTCGTCCGCAAATTAGTTATCGAATTAGCCGAAACGCGCTAGCGTCGGTTCTCATGGAAACCGGGGCTATCGCCCATCGGCTCATTTTGGAATCGGTAACTTTATGATGGACGAGGCTTAAGTGCCCGAAAGTCGCTCAAATCAAACCGGCTAAACAGACTGTCGTTCTTGCTCAATCACGCGCTCAATGCGTTGCCGCACAATCTCTTTCGAAAGCAATGACAGCGTGTCGAACATACCAAACCCGCCGCCCGCGCCCGTGGTCGCCACACGGATCGCATGAATGATTTTGCCCAGTCCAATGGATTGTTCTTCACAAAACGCTTGAATACCTTCCTCAATCGATTCCGCTGTCCACTGGTCAATTCGATCCCAGATCAAGTTGAGCCGACTGAGAAGATCAATCGCATCATCCGGTTTGACAATGCGTTTCTGGTACGCCTTTTCGTTGACCTCGTACTGGTCAACAAAAAGGTAAGCGAAATCAACGATATCACCGGCAACCTTCAATCGATCACCGGCTAACTCAACAACGGCCGGCAATTTCTGGATGTTGGTATCAGAATCCAAGAAACCCGCGGCACCGGCAAACGGCGTCACACGTTCCACGCGCACGTCGACCGAAAGCGCGACAAACGCATCGGCTTGAAACGACAACAACTTGGCGGGATCAAAGGATGCGGGGGCCGGATTGACTCGCTCCAGGTTGAATTGCCGGATCATCTCCTCGCGGCTGAACTTCTCAGTCTCGCCATCGAGTGACCAGCCCAGCAACAGGAGATAGTTCAACAACGCGTCAGCCGTGAATCCAATCTCACGATAAAAATCCACCAGCACTGGACTGAACGTTTCCGTCTCCGTCGGAAGATGACACCCCACAGCAATCCGTTGGCCATGGGCCAGCAGCTTGGCAAAATCAGGATGCTTTTGGTATTTCTCGAGTTTTCGCTTCGAGAGTTTGGCGTTCCCGCCGGGCTCGGCGACGTATGGCAAATGAGCATACTGAGGCGGCTGGAATCCGAGTGATTCGGCAATGAAGATCTGTCTCGGGGTGTTAGGTAGGTGTTCGGCGGCTCGAACGACATGCGTGATTTCAAAATCGTGATCGTCGACCACACTGGCTAGATGATATAGCGGACTACCGTCGGCTCGCGCGACAACATGATCCTGCTCGTCGGCCCAGTTAACGGTCACTTCACCACGCACCAAATCTTGAATCACGCAATGGCCCTCGCGTGGCATCTTCAATCGAATGACACCATCCCGACCTTCCTGTTCAAAAGAATCGGCCGCGGCTTGATCAACCGCCATATAGCGACGGTCATAGACAAACGAGGTGCCCTGTTGCTTGGCAGCCTCGCGCATCGCCTGCAGTTCATCGGGTCGGGCGTAATCGCGATAAGCATGGCCTGATTCAACGAGTTGCGTGATGGCATTGGCGTAAGCTTGACCGCGTTGGGATTGAAAGTACGGCTCATGCGGTCCACCGACTTCGGGCCCTTCATCCCAGTCCAAGCCCAACCATCGAAAGCCATCCAGGATCGGCTGCAACGCGGCTTCGACATTACGTCCCGCATCGGTGTCATCGATTCGAAGGACAAACTCGCCACCGTTCTGTCTTGCGAGTAGCCAGTTGAAGAGTGCCGTACGAACCCCGCCGATATGAAGATAACCGGTGGGACTGGGGGCAAATCGTGTGCGCATGTCAGTTGCCGTGTAATGGCAGATCAGTTTGAGTTGCGATGTTTGAAATTCAGGCGGCGTTTCGAATGCCTGACCCAACTCCGCATAGAGTAAGTTCACTCATTCAAGACGTGAATGGCAGCGTCAATGTGCCCGGTCAGTGTGCCCCGTCAATCTACGCGCCAACGACGAAAAGCTCGAAAGGCCTGCCGAAGCGGACCGATCGAGCTAGTCGTGGGGAATGGCGTCGTGAGCCCGGAAGCGCGATCCGGCGAAACTCATTCCAAGCCTCCGCCCCTACACGGAAAACGATGGGGGAGTCATCTGATCGTCTGATTCACAAGCGGCAGATGCTCCGGTGCAGTGTTTGGTTATGGCGAGCCGCTCGAATAAGAATGAAATTGGTTGACGGGTCGTCGAGGCACCGGTGTCGGTGCAAAACCATCGAAAAGGTCCGACTCGACCGGTCGAATCCCACGGCCCGATGGACTTTGACTTCCCAACTGATTCCGGTCGACCGCGGAGACGGGCACCACGGATGTGGCTCGACTTGGACTCGGCGTTTGATAGACGGCGGGCGCGACGCCCGATCCGACGGTTGATTGCCTGTCTGATCGCCACGCCTGGGTCGTCCTCAAACGAGGTGATCGCGGTAGAGCCGCTTGTGGTGCACCGCCATTGCCCAGCATTGGTGCTTCGTCTGGTACGGGAGCGGGTAATGTTTCAATTGGTGACGCGGATTCGGGCACAGGCGCGGGCGTGGGTTCCATCGAAGGCCCCTCACTCGCCGGACCGGGCGGTTGCGATCGCATGTCTTGTGGCGACGACCACATCTCCGTCAACGGTTGCTGATAAGCATCCATGTCAATTGGGTTTCGGAAGTCGGTGACTTCGCCGGTCAACGGATCCACTTGGCTGGGCGGCACCGCGTCAATCCCACCACCACCGGCTGCGTAATCGACGTCCATCAACGGACCCGTGCGAACCACGCCCGGGCGAGTCACACCGTATTGAAGTCGCATCCCCGCGCTTCGCTCGCGAGCGCGTTCCAACGCATCCCAATAGGCTTTTTGATTCCAGGGACCTTCGCGAAGCGTAATGGCGTTGTTGGCCAGCATCGTTCCTTTGAGATAATCAACGTAGTTAATCGACCGGTTGTATTCGGTGAGAGCACGGTAGTAAGCGATTTGAGCCTGGGCCTTTCGCTGTTGGCTTTGCAGGACCACGTTGATCTGACTACGTCCTCCTTTGAATTCCGCCAGACGAGCTTCAACCTCTTCCTCAGCAGCCTGCCACTCTTGAGCGGCCGTTTGCGTTTGCTGGAAATGCGAATACGTTTTCGCAACCGCCTCGGAGAGACGACTGACCATCAAACGTTCCTTTTCTTGCAAGTTGGCTTTCTCACGAACGACCCTTAGCTTCGCACCTCGAATACGGGTCAGCTCTCGTCGGGCACCAAAGGCCGATGGTGTGACTTCCAGTCGGATGGCACCCTCTTGGAAATTGCCGCTTGTCAAACTTTGCAGGGCACTGCTGCCCACCTCCGGAAAGACCGCATCGCTACCCGACGGTGGTCCGAGCGTGTCGCCGACACCAACCCAGCGATAAAGAAACGACACATTCACGTCAGGCAGGATCTGATTCTTGGCTGAAATCAGCTCAAGCTCAGATTGCTTGAGCCTAAACTTGGTTTGACGCAACTCCGGCGAGAGGTAGAGCGTTTGCGCGACACACTCACACCAGTCGTAATTGACCCGTGCGAGCGTTGGTTCGTCGATCGGGCGAATCAATCGACCATCAGTTGGCGAAATCCCCAGCAACTCGCGAAGCCGTCGCTCATTGCCGTACACGCCAAACCGATCCGAACCCAACACGTTGGAACCGGCGATCGCCGCCTCCAATTGCCGTCTGAAACCGTAGTACTGTCCAACTGCTTGCGATAGTTCCTGTTGCGTTCCGGTACCATTTTCAAGAGCGAGTCGAGCGAACTGGGCCGTCGCAATCGCACTGTTGCGACCAACAATCGAAGTGGCCACATTTCGATAACCGACGTAGAGATCCCAATACACGTTCTCCACATCTCGCACCAAGTTTCGCACTTGGATTTCATATTCTGCGATCGAGATGTCTTCGTTCAGACTCGCCAGCACGACAGGAATGCGATTGATCATGGTGCCTCGGTTCCGCATCAACGGATGCTGCACCTGAGCCTCAATCGTGACGGTGTAGTCGCTGGGAACATTCCGTAGCGTAGGAGCAATGTCGACCAAGTTGTTGCGGTCGTAAGCCAGCTGGTGACGTAGCGTCGCGACACCGCCCGTGGCCATCCGTTTGCTAATGGCTGATTGGGCCGTGATGTTTTCGGCAAGCGTTGCTGCCACAGGACTATTTGCGGGACGATCGGTGTTGCTGAAGTCAAAGAAGCCGCTGGCCTGAGCGTCAAATTCCGCCAGAGCATCTTCGACGCCACCGATTTGGTTGGCACGCAAAACGCCGCGAGGCAAAACTCGGTTGCCATTTCCATCAACGGTCAACGGTACCGACTGCGTCGTCGATTGCGTGATCGCGACGTCGTAAACACTGCCAAACTGATCTGCGGTTCCGCTAATGAATTGGTCGGCGACGTTTTGTCGGATTTCTGAAATGCCACTGGTGGTGATGAAAAACTTCGCGTTGGACAACGCGATTGAAACCGCTTCTTCCAGTGTCAGATTCCAAAACTCATACTCATGATTGCCAATCGTCAGTGGTTCGAGCGTCTGCGTCGTATCGGGCAAACTGGCCACATCGACGTCGGGGTATTCAATCGCCGTCGCCTGATCAAGGTAATGATGCAGATCAGGCGATTCGTTGAAAAAGAACGGTTGCGTTTGGGCGCATCCGGTCGCAAGAAGGACGGTCAGTCCCAATTGGAGCCATGCGGTCAAACGAATGATGCGGCGGTTCATGAACCTGGACTTCCCGGGCGCGGCGGCCGCCGTGAAACACACCTCACCGACTGCAACATGCCGCCGAATGTGTTCCCGTACGGGCCGTGAATGGAAAGCCCCCCACGAAGAATTCCGATGTGTTTCGTCCACCGAAGCGACGGAAATCCTTCGTCCGAGAACTTCATCGGACATCACGATGTCAAACTTTGACGGCAAAGCGGTTTTTTTCAAAGTTTCGCTTTCGACGACTTATTTCAGTCATCGCTATGCAGCCACCTCCATCCGACAAGCAAGCGAAATGCTCTGATCCATGGGCTCGATAGCCGTAAGCGACAGTCGTGCTGTGGTCATCAAACCAGGCCCGACGCACACGCATTTTGCTCACCTATTTTCAGACAGGTTCCTTTTCTTCGCGGCCATGCCGTCATCTCAGGCGAGCGAGAATCGGATAAACTTCGTGCTGAAGAAGTAACTCCCCAGTGTCGCGATCTGCAGCGAGAATTTGAGTGGACAAAAAGGCGAAAAAACGACTCGATGTGATCAACAAAAAGCTGCAAACGTTGCGTCCACGGTTGGCAGGGTCCCGTGCCCAGGCCGATGACGAAGCGGAACTCAAGCAGCTGGAAGACGAGATCGAGTCGCTCGAAGCGGAAGCCAAACGTCTCAAAGCAACGTGACGCCCGCCGCCAATGGAATTTGGCGGCCCTATTGCCAAATGAAGACGGCAGAGCCGCCGCTGGCGATCGCAGCCACAAGCGGTTGCGAGCTGATCACAGCCGATGGTCGTCGCTTAGTCGATGGCATGGCTTCTTGGTGGGCGGCCTGCCACGGTTACAACCATCCCCAAGTCGTGGCAGCCGTCCGCGAACAAGCCGCCCGAATGCCCCACGTGATGTTTGGCGGCATCACCCACGAACCCGCCGAACGGCTTTGCCAACGTTTGCTGGCACTTGTCGATCCTACCCTTCGCCATCTCTTCTTCGCGGATAGCGGCAGCGTGGCGATTGAAGTGGCAATGAAGATGGCCGTCGGCTATTGGCAGCGTCATGGTCGACCCCAGCGCACACAATTTGTCACCTTTGACCATGCGTACCACGGCGACACGACTGGTGCGATGTCACTATGCGATCCCCATCGCAGCATGCACGCCGCGTATGGAAAGGCATTGTCACCACAGTTTCACACATCGTTGCCCGTCGATGCCGCTTCGGATGCGCGTCTCGACGAGCTGTTGGAAAGGCATCGCGACACCATCGCGGCCGTGTGTGTTGAACCGCTCATCCAAGGCGCCGGTGGCATGAGGTTTCACGACGAATCAACGGTGCATCGCATTGCGGCAGCCTGCCATCGTCACGGTGTGCTATTGATATTCGATGAGATTGCCACCGGCTTCGGCCGCACCGGGACGATGTTCGCTCATCAACAGTTGGAAATCTCGCCTGACATCACGTGTTTTGGCAAAGCGTTGACCGCTGGAACGATGACCATGGCCGTCACACTCGCCAACGATCGAGTTTTCGATGCGTTTTGGTCTGACGATACGGCTCAAGCATTAATGCACGGCCCAACCTTCATGGCCAATCCATTAGCGTGTGCGGCGGCCTTGGCATCGCTGGATATCTTTGAAACCGAATTTGATCTCGATCGCGTGATGCAGACCGAGCATCGTTTGTGGGACGGACTCGCAAACTGCATTGGTCAACCAGGTGTCGTCGACGTCCGCTGTCGTGGCGCTGTGGGTGTGGTCCAGATGGATCCCAAAGTCGATGTCACCAATATGCGATCTCGACTCGTTGATGCGGGCGTCTGGTTGCGACCGTTTGGTGATTGCCTATACACAACACCCTGTCTGAACACACCCTGGCCGCAACTGGATCAGATCACCGAAGCGATGGCCGACGTCGTCAGTTCGCGCTGAAGGGCGGCGGAAAGCTGGGCCCGCTTTCGGAGGCATTCGTGTCTCCACCACCGGTCAGATCGATCAAGCCACTGCGGATCAATTTGATCAACGCTTCGGCGCGTGCGTCGACGTCAGACACTTCCAGCAATCGCAGCTTGATCTCAACTGAAAACGGCAAGGTGTGGGAAATGATATCCGTAATGGGGCCCACGCCCATTTGTCCCGACATCAAGTCATGAAGCCCTTTTTGGGTGCTGGCACTGGCCGGAATGATCTCGCCGAACGCTTGCAGCAACCGTTTCTTGAGATCGCCGCGTTTTTGTGTGGCCGCGGGCAAATAAAAGTCATCGATCAGATCCACCTGAGCCATCCGAAATGGCCGGCCCGTTTCCAACTCACGGCGAATTTTGGCTCGTCGCAAACCGACAAGCAAAATGTTGTGCCGATCACCTTCGAGCTCAGCGTGCGACATGATTTTGCCGACGCACACAACGGGTGCGATAGAAGGACTGTCATCGATTGAAACCAAATCGGACTCGGCAATCGTCGCCATCGTGATGAGTTCATCACCCGATAACGATTCCCGCAACATTTCGACATACCGCGGCTCAAAGATGTGCAGCGGCTGCATCGCGTGGGGAAACAAAACCAGACTTGGCAACGGAAACAGCCGGACCTTCCCGTCAAAACTGTCGGGAAGGTCAATCATGCTGCCGGAAAATTCCATAGTCGTGTCGACGTCAGTCGCTAGAAGAGAAACGCAACAGGATTTGCAGCACGTAGTAAAACAACAGGGCAACCGACGCAAACAACGCGAGCGACGCGGCAACGTATTGATCTGTCTGATAATGGTGCAACACGTTGGACGTATCGTACAAAATATAGCCTGATGCCAAGGCAACCATGGCGGCACTAAAAAATAGGCCCAACGAGAAACCGAACAGCACGCCGCAAACACAGGCGCCCATCGCCACCAAACCTGCAACGAACAAATAGGTGCCCCAAGAAGCCAAGTCGACTCGTGTCATAAACACGAATGCCGTCAAACCTGCAAAGGTGAGAAGTGTGATGATGCCGGCCAACAACGGAATCTGCGGCTGCTGGAGCAACACAATCGCGATGTACAAAATCGGCACAAAGATTAACGCCTGACCGATCACGTACAGCCCCAGGCCCGCGTACTGCATGCCGCGCGATGTGTTGCTTTGCGCCCAAGATCGTGCCATCCAACTGATCGCCATGAACGCGCCCAACACCAATAACCAGCCGTAGCCGCTGGTCATCTTTGTCACCATGGATCGCATGGTTGCTTCGGGCACGACCGAAAACAAAATCGTTTCGATCGCCAAGAATGCGAACACGGCCGCAGCCAAGTGCCCATAAGTACGACGAATGAAGCCGGCTCGAGCTGATTCGTCGGCCATTGCCGCAGGCATCCCCAGCGACGCTCCGCTGGCGTAAGGATTGACTTGACTCATCTCATAAGTTCCTTGGAAATTGGTTGACAGTATTACGACATCGAATTGTAACGATTTCCCGTTCGGCATCCGCAGCTCAATTGACCGTTTGCATCGCCGAATTTCCGTCCGGATATGGACTTTCCACCGGCGAAATCGCATCGACCCTAGAATGCTAACCGAGCCCAGCGTTACGATACGCACCCACGTGGGATTTGATCTAAAGAGGGATTTGCTCGGAAAGGGCTGCGACGATGATGCTATCGGGTCAGGAAATCGCTCGGCGTCTGGGTGATTCGCTGGTGATCGATCCGTGTGACCCGTCTCAGATTAACGCGAACAGCGTCGATTTATCTCTGCACGATGAGCTTTTGATTTACGAAGAAGTCGTGCTCGATGCGGCATCGCCGAACCGATTTCGTCGGATTGGGATTTCATCCGACGGCCTCACGCTGCAGCCAGGCCAGCTGTACCTGGGACGGACCGTTGAAACCACACAGACACACGCGGCGGTTCCTTTTGTGCAAGGACGATCCTCCGTGGGCCGTCTCGGCCTGATCGTCAATCCCAGCGGCGGTTTGGGGCAAGTGGGCTACTGCGGCACATGGACACTGGAAATGCACTGCGTGCAGCCCGTTCGCATTTATGCGGGCATGAAGATTTGCCAAATCGGTTACGTGGAGCTAACCGGCGACGTCGATCCGTATCATAGTGATAAGTACCAACACAGTTGCGATATCCAGCCAAGTCTGCTGCACCGAGAGTTGGGGGTGGAAGATCCCGACAATCAAATGCAACTTAACTTCGACGATGCGATTGAATCGGCCCGCTGATGAATCGAGCCGCTAGATGATGCTCGAACCAGTCCGGTGCGGCACGATTTTTGTCGTCGCACAGAATTCGATGCGGGCGCAAGTTGCCTTTCAATCGCTCGCTCAGTTGCCATGGGTGATGCTGGCCCTAGCAAGTTTACCGCTGCTGGTCGCGTGCCTTCTCGCGCGAACGTACCCCACACGACGTTGGGTCGGATGCTTGATCGCGATGGTCGTTTGCAGCGTCATTGTGGTGTTTGTACCCGTGATCTTGCCGCTGCTTTTTCTGTTTGACGGTTTGCTCTTTGCGATCACGGCCATCGATTTCGGATTAGTTTGGTGGACGACAGGTGGACGTCATGGCGCCGGAATCGCGATCACTCGCCAGCTGCCACAAACCTGTTCGATCGGTGTCCCCATCAAACGCGAGTTGACACTCGAAAATCGCACGGCCCTGCGACTGCGCGGTGAGGTCATGGACGACATTCCCGATGCCTTTGAATCGCAGCCGATGACGCACGGGATTGACCTGCAACAGGGCATGGAGACCACGGTCACTGCCGAGGTCACACCACAGCGACGCGGCAAATTTGAACTGCATGCGGTCTACTGTAAGTTGCTCAGTCCGCTGTCACTGTGGCAAAGACATCTACGCTTGCCCGTCAATGCATCGCTCAATGTCTATCCCGACATGAAGCAGATGTCCGACTACGCCATGTTGGCCCGTACCAATCGGTTGAGCCTTATTGGCGTGCGACGAACACGTCGGATTGGACAGGACAGCGATTTTGAACGTCTGCGCGATTACAGCCGGGATGACAATTATCGCCATATTGATTGGCGATGCACCGCACGTCGGAACAAGTTGACCGTACGTCAATTTCAGAGCGATCAAAGCCAACGATTGATGCTGATGCTTGATTGCGGACGCATGATGACCAATGAGCGAGCGGGGTACTCGCTGCTGGATCATGCATTGAACGCATCCCTCATGATGGCCTACGTCGCACTGCATCAAGGCGATGCGGTCGGCATGCTTTGCTTTAGCGATCGCATCCACGCGTACATTCCACCACGTGGCGGTGCGAGTCAGATGAATCGCCTGTTGCAAGCGAGCTTCAATCAATTTCCTCGGATGGTTGAATCACGATATGACCAGGCGTTTCTGTATTTGACGCAGCACTGCCAGCGACGATCCATGGTGACGCTGACGACGAACATCATCGACGAGGTCAACGCGGAAGTCGTCTCAGATCACTTGCGGAATCTGACCGGCACACACTTGCCACTGGCGATCCTGATTCGCGATCGCGAGATGTTTGATGCGGCTGACCAACCCGCACCGGCACTGACCGCCGTTATGCCGAACGAGCAGTCGGAGAATCATCTTTCCGAACCGAGCGACTTCCAGTGGTATCGGGCCGCCGCCGCAGCCGATTTGCTGGTCTGGCGACACGAGGTCCTCAATCAGCTTCGCCACCGTGGTGTGCTGATCGTCGATGCGTTTCCCGAAGAACTAACCGCACCGATGATCAATCAATACTTGGAAGTCAAAGCCAAGCACCTACTCTGAACGCGCACGGTTGATCTGTTCTGCCGGTCGTACTTGTTGTGCGTCGCTGAACGGAATGCCTTGATCGATGCTCGCTGAACAACCGAAAACCTGATGATGACGGTGACGTCGTTCGGTTGCCGTTTCCTCCCCATTTCTAACACGAGCATCCCATGTGGCGCAGTTTATTCATGGCCGTCGGCATCATGGTCATCCTGGTCGGTGCCGAGTCACTATTAATCGATGAAGCGGTTGTTTATGCAGCGGGTGAATCCACCGCTGTGGACTTCATGGATCCTGCGATGCAGCCGGCGCAGGTTACAAAGACGTGGTCACCGAGCGAACGGTTTCCTTGGGCCATGTTGGCCGGTGGCGCTGTCATCGTGCTCTATGCGGTGACCTTGCCCAAACGATGGCACCGGGCTGCTTGACTCGTCGAGTTTGCTGAGCCGTCGAGTTTGCTAAACCAACGTCGAAACGTGCCCCTATCTCAAACGTAGTAGTCCGCTCACAATTTGTGGTTAACGCTTCGTTCCGTTTCCCACATTGATGCCCCAACCATGCTTGATCAAGACGCGCTCGCGGCTCGCAAAGCCGAAATTCGCGCTGCCGCACACACAGCACGCAAAGAGCAACCCAACAAGGATTCAATCAGCGTCGCAATTACGGATGCAGTGATTGCACTTCCGGAATATCAGTCCGCTACGACGGTGATGTGGTATGTCGACGTGCGTGCTGAAGTCCGAACGCGACATGTGCTGCCCGAGTTGGTTTCCGGCGATAAGAACATCGTGATTCCATTTTGCGTCGATGGGGAACTCGAACTATTTCACTTGGAATCGATGGCCGAACTCGAAGAAGGCATGTATCGGATTCTCGAACCCAAATCCGAACTTCGTGACGTGGCCGCCAAACGAGTCTCCGTCGAACAACTGGATCTGATCTTGGTACCCGGTGTGGCATTCGATGTCGTCGGCGGACGAACAGGGCACGGCAAAGGCTACTACGACAAACTCCTCGAAAACGCACGACCCACCACGCCGCTGGTCGCCCTAGCATTCGATTGTCAAATCTTCGACGAAATCCCCATGCAGTCGCATGACATCTACATGGACAAAGTCGTCACCCAATCAAAGGTTCACACCGGCAAAGGACGCGGATGATCATGACCGATGCGACCGCGACATCGCCCGATTTGCACAGCCTGGTTGACGATACCTATGCGGAAGGTTTTCGAAGTCTCTATGGCGAGGTTTTGATCACCGCTCGAGATCGAAAGTGGTTGGATCATGCCACCGCCGCGGCTTGTGGTCATGCCAGCAGCACAATCCTGTGTGACTGCGAAGCCGGGGTCGCGGAATTGATTCCCCCCGAAGACACACCGGATGGCCGCTTGGGTGCCGTGGTTCAATTCCACGTGCCACGGTTCCGAAAAGATCGCAAGGAACATCTCGAAAAAGTCATGCTGGCTCGTTTGAGCCAAAATGTGCTGACTTGTCCGACCGCTCGGTGCTTCAACCGTCTCGATACCGAGTCTTATTTCAAATTGGGACGTAAGATTGCATTTTTTGGCGATCGGCATCAGTTTCGCGATGAGCGATTCGGCCACCTCGGTTGGGTCATTCCCATCTTAGGTGGTGAGTTTTTTCTGTCACGACGGTTCGGTATGGCCGATGGCGTGATGGGTGGCAACCTTTGGTTTTTCGGACCCAGCGAGGCTATCGCCTTGGAAGCTGCCGAAGCAGCAGCGGATGCTGCGGCCTCCGTGCCAGGTTGTATCGAACCATTTCCCGGTGGCATCGCTGCCAGCGGCTCCAAAGCGGGCAGCAGTTACGACTTCACAATTGCCAGCACTTACGCTGAATATTGTCCAACGTTGAAGGACAAACTGGGCGACGATTCGAAAGTGCCCGACGGCGTCACCAGCATTATGGAGTTGATTCTCAATGGCACTTCCCTCGATGCGCTCAAGGCGGGCACTGCCGCTGCTATTCATGCGGCCGCACGCGTGCCGGG
>JBCCJB010000078.1:0-13194 GCA_039028015.1 Planctomycetota bacterium | reverse complement strand
CGGGCCGATTTTCGGCAACATCAAATCGCTGCACAACACGATTCCAATCAACACGATTGGAATTAGCATCCAGCTGACAAAGATGGTCCTGCGTCACCAGCCCGCTCGGTGACGACTTGCTTTGTTTTGAAGTTCCCACGCTCATTCGCAATCGTCGACGCTGGCCCGCCGCATCCAACAACACTTTTCTTCCCGCGTGGACAACGAAGTCCGGACAGAACTCAATGGCCCATGAGAAGCCCGCCATTGATGAATTTAAACCCGGAATCGATTCGGGCTGCGGGTCTTGAAGCGGCACCAAATCTGATAGCTCAGAAATGACAAAGGCATGACCGTCCACCGATAGGTTCGTTTGCACATGCGGCATTTGATGAACCCAGTCCCAGCCCGAATCGCCACTGCGGGCCAACGGTAGAACGTCAACCGTTTCGCCGAGAGTTGCCTGAATCAAGTTCGCGATTTTGTTTTCGTCGTCAACACAGACGCCTTCAGCCTGGGAGTCGCCCCACAACGCGATGGTCATTGACTCAATCGAATCAGACGGACGGCTTGTCACGCCCGCTGACTTCACTGCCGATTCATGTCGGCCCATCATGCCGTGAGCACCAACGCGAGTCGTTGCAAAACCCTCGCGACGCCAGCGGAAGTCAGAGCCAGGCTGCAAAACCCAAACCTGTCGCGCGTCATCAAATACTCGCGGGACGTACGAGCGGACCAACCATGGCGAGACCAACCAGATGATGGCCGTTCCCAAAACCGAACCCGCCAACCAGCGAATCGAAATTGCCGGGATGATGTTGCGGCTGACGGAGGAGCGTGCGGGTGCATCGGCTGGCATCGCTTGAGACACCTCAGTCACCTTCCGCACTCAAAAGTGTGGCGAACGCGCCGTTGCCGATCCGCGACAGGACTCCCACGCCCACCGCGTCGGGGACGCAAATGCGAACGCACAAAAAACCAATGGCAATGCAACCCAGTGCAAGAGCACCACGCCCACAACGGCAAACATGGCTTGCCCGATTTGATGCGGCGCCTGACGACCTCGAACCAATTGGGCAAAGACGTGTGGGTATTGAAACCGCGAAACCATCAAGAATGCCAGCACCAGTGCAAGCAACGGAATCACGTAATGCGACGCCTGCAGCAACCACGCGCTCACTTGGTTAACCCACACCGGATAGGACGTGCCGACGGCGAAGTCTTTGAGGTCGGGTATCGCGATGGCAAACGCCGCTAACGTTCCCGCGGCTGCGGGACTGGGCAGTCCTTCAAAGCCATCGTGGTCGTCATCTTCGGGAGTTTCGACGTTGAAACGTGCTAGCCGAATGACCACGCACATCGCAAACAGTACCCCGATAGCCCAGGTCAGCCGCTGCGGCATGGGTTCGCTGATTCGCCACACGATGACCGCCGGCGCGACGCCAAACGTGATCGCATCGCACAGCGAATCCAGTTCCGCTCCAAACTTGCTTGCTTGACCGGTCAACCGAGCAGCCGAACCATCGAGCATATCAAACAGCATGCCACCGAAGATGAATAAGCCGGCCGCAAATAATTTGGATTCCAGATCCCAATCGAGCGTTTGCGTGCTGACAGCGATCGCAATTCCGGCCAACCCACACACGCCGTTGCCAAGCGTCAATGCGGTGGGCAGGACCGCCAAGGTCAGCTTTCGTCGGCGGCCACGACGATTGAAGTTATTCGAGTCTTTGGAACCAACACGACTCGGGTCATTGCGCGTCTTGCCGATCACTTCCGGTTCGGGACGCGACTTGGTTCGCAGCTCGCTCACGATGTTCCATCTGACTTATTTGATATCGCTTCGGCGTTTGCGGCCGCATACTTGGCAAACACAGTCGAGCCCGCCGCCACCTTGTCGCCGAGCCCCGCCACGATCGTCAAGTCATCGGATCGCGGTATCAGCAGCTCCGTACGCGAGCCCAGTTTGATCATGCCGTACATTTCGCCACGATTAAATGCATCACCGACGCGCGCCCAGCAAACAATGCGACGAGCAAACGCTCCGGTGATTTGGCGAATTCGGATGGTTCGCCCATCCAAATCATCGGCCGCCAAATAGACGTCGAGATGCTCGTTCTCCCTCGCCGATTCGGGCCGAAGCGCGTTGAGCATTTTTCCGGGGCGGTATTTGACCGCGGTTACCCGGCCGGGCAAAGAAGCTCGGTTCGCGTGCACGTTGAAGATCGACAAAAAGATTCCGAACCGCCAGCAGGCCCCCAACTCGTCGTCTTCAACTTCCGCGATTTCGACCAACTTGCCATCAGCCGGTGCGACGACCGTGCCGACTTCGTCAGGAACCGTTCGCTTAGGATTGCGAAAGAACCAAGCCACCAAAATGGCAATGACGAGTCCCGGAAGCGCGAGCGGCCACCAGATCAATCCCATCACAACGGCCAGCAGCAAACTGCCACCACCCAAAACAATCAATTCAGCCAGGCCAACTCGCATGAACGGAAGTGCGTCGCGCCACAAAAATCGGTCGTCCGCATCCGCCCAGAAATAACTGTCCTGGTTGCGATAAAACTTCATGTCACGGGAATCGACCGGATCGATGGGCAACTGATTCCGCTGGCCCAGCCGCCGATCGTGCATGCGTGACACGTAACCTGGCCTCAGCCGACGCAGCAATCGTCGACGACATCGACCCCACGCCAATTCCATCGACATCACCACGCCCCCTCCTGGCTGGATCGTTCGCAATTGCGGGTCCATCGCTATTGTGGCTTCGCTAGGCCCGAATTGCGAAGATCCAGAGTGCGAGTTTGCCGTCTCAGGTTGCAATGCAGTGGCAGCCGCGGAAGCTGTCTTCGTCAGATCCTCGGACTTCGAATCACGACTTTGTGCGTTATCGGCGGGCGATGAGGCCTGTTCGACCGAACCAGGCGTGGCCACTGAAGACGGAGCAATGCCACGCGAATCCGTCGGCCGCGACTCCGACGTGTTGGAATCCGAAGTTTGCGAGGAAGGCGTCACGTCGTCCAATCTTAACTCGAAGCGAGGGGTGAAGAGACCAACGAAGGCGAGGCGTGGCAAACAAACCAATCGAGTGAGCGTCGGCGCGTTCCATTTCCGTTAGCCCCAGGGTAGCGGCTACAATGCGGCATTGTCGAGAACACGCCCCACAGGCCTACAGCGTCATATGGTCACTCCCCGATATCTGATTCCATTCGATTCGCGTCGCGCCCAACACCGATTCACCGATGTCTTGGTCATTGGCGGTGGGCTCGCGGGCTTACGGGCCGCCAACGAAGTGTCACCCAATTTGTCTGTGTTGGTCGTCACGAAGGATGAACTGCGTGAGTCCAATAGCAATTACGCCCAGGGCGGAATCGCGGGTGTGCTCGACCCCGAGGATTGTTTTGAAGACCACATTCGCGACACGCTCATCGCGGGCGGAAATCTTTGTGATCCCGATGTGGTTGAATGGGTCGTTCGCGAAGGACCGCGTCGGATCGAGGAGTTGGTGACGTGGGGTGCGATGTTCGATGAATCGGACGGGGAACTCATGTTGGGGCGTGAGGGTGGGCACTCGCACGAACGAATCGTGCACGCGCTGGGTGATGCAACGGGTCGCGAGGTGATGCGGGCAGTGATTCAAACGACCCGCGAAGCCGAACACATCGACATTTGGGAAAATGCCTTCACCGTCGATCTGCTGACGCTCGAAGGGCGCTGCCGCGGCGCGATCATCGTCGCACACGATGAGGCGGGACGTCCGGGCGTGCCCACGATGGTTTGGGCCAAGGAAACGATCCTCTGCACCGGAGGCGTGGGGCAAGTTTTCCGTGAGTCGACCAACCCGCTGGTTTCAACCGGAGACGGTACCGCGTTGGCCTATCGAGCCGGTGTCGAATTGCGTGATATGGAATTCATTCAGTTCCACCCCACCGTGCTCTACATCGCAGGCTCATCACGCTCGCTGATCACGGAAGCGGTGCGTGGTGAGGGCGCGTATTTGTTGGACCATCACGGGCATCGTTTCATGCCCGAGTATGACAGTCGCGCCGAACTGGCCCCTCGCGACATTGTCAGTCAATCGATTGTCAGCCAAATGAATGCGACCGCTCATCCGTGCGTGTATCTGTCCTTATCGCATTTGGACGCGGATCATGTTCGGCGACGATTTCCAGGAATCGCCGAAGCCTGTGCCAAATTTGGACTCGACATTACAACCGACCAGATCCCTGTGCGGCCGGGGGCTCACTACATGGTCGGCGGCGTCAGCGTTGATCGGCAGGGCCGTACGAGTTTGCCAGGCTTATGGGCAGCTGGTGAAGTGACCAGCTCCGGTTTGCATGGAGCCAATCGTCTTGCGAGCAACAGCTTATTGGAAGGACTTGTTTACGGAGCGCACGCGGGAGAGGCTGCCAGTCGATCGGCAGCCGAGGGGCCGCACCGAATGATGGCGTATCGCATTCAACAGTCTGCTGTGCCGCCGAGCGAGTCATTTGATATCGCGGACGTGAAGGTGTCGCTGAAAAGTCTGATGGGTCGTCATGTCAGCGTGCAGCGAGACGCCGACGGGCTACGCGAAGCCAAATCACAAATCGCGAATTTGTCTGCTTATGTGATGCGTCATCAATTTAGCGATGCTGCGGGTTGGGAACTGCAAAACCTGCTCGTCACAGCCCACTGCATGGCATCGGCAGCACTTGCGCGGACGGAATCGCGTGGCGTGCACTTTCGGTCTGATTTCCCCGAACCCGACAACGAGACCTGGCGACGTCATTTGGTCCAGCAAGTCGACATTGATGGGGGCACCCCCCGACGAAGCGAACCCATTGAAACACCACAAGCTGCAGGTGCTTTGGTCGGTTGAGTTTTTTGAGCTCAGCTTGGTAATCCTGTATGCTACGTCGTTGTGACAGCCGACTTCATGACAACACGGTCGGAATTTTGTCCATCGACTGACCCCGCCTACCCTCCGAAATCCGCCCGCGTGTCGACAACCGTCGACCGTCCCGCCCTCAGGATTTAGACATGCAAGCTGCCCGTCGACAATTTGTATTGCGTTCGCTGGCCGGATCGCTCGCCCTGCCGGCACTTCCGTCGCTGGCCAATGAGGCCGTTGGTGATCGTCACCCCGTCACGTTGGCACGTGGAGCCGGGACCGGTCAGCGTCGATTCGTCGCCGTCGGTAACCTCCTAGGATTTCAGCGTGATGCATTCTTTCCGGAAACGCCGGGTCGCGATTTTGAGCAGACGCAGCTGCTGAAACCTCTGGCGGATGTTCGTGATCAGTTGACCATCTATCGCGGACTCGATCACGGAATCAAAGGCGGGCACTTTGCGGTCCACACTTTTCTGTCGGGCGTGTTGCATCACGAATCCAAACATCGTCGCGATGGCAATGTCACGATCGATCAATTCATCGCTGATGAAATCGGCAAGCAGACCCGTTTCCCTTCGCTGACCGTTGGCTCGGAAGGTGGCATCCACGGCGGCTGCCAGATGTCATGGACGCGGTCTGGCATCCGGGTGCCGCCGATCACCAATCCGGCCGAGTTGTTTGATCGATTGTTTGGTGTGGAATCACAGGCCGAACGATCGCAACAAAAGTCCGCATGTGAGTTGCAAGCATCCATTCTGGATTCGATGCGTGAGGAGGCCTCGTCGCTTGCTAAGCGAGTCAATCAAGAAGATCGCGACAAGATGGACGAATATTTCACCTCGATCCGCGATGTCGAAACGCGATTACAAACGCGAGCCCGTTGGGTTGATCAGCCCAAGCCCACAGCGCCTCTGGAGCGACCGGCCAACACCAATACGGTCGATGATCTGCCGATTTTGTACGAGCTCATCGCACTGGCGCTGCAAACCGACTCGACCCGCGTAGCGACGCTCGAGATTGGTGGGTGTTTTTTGCCTCAAGATCTTGGGATTGAGAAGTCATATCACAGTCTGTCACATCATGGGCGCGACCCGGAAGCCATTGAAAACCTAATCCGGCTCGAGACCTATCAGATCGAACAGTTTGCCAAGTTTGTCGCACGATTGGATGGAATTAACGATGGCGATCAATCGCTATTGGATTCAACAACCGTGTTATTTGGCAGCGGTATGGGTGATGGCAACTCACACAAGAATTCCGATTTGCCCATCATGCTCGCTGGTGGTGGCTACGGCCGTGGCGAATTCAAACAGTGCCCAACGAAATCGTCGCAAAAAATCCCCCTGTGCAATTTGTTGTTAGACATTGCTCAATCGATGGGCGTCGATCGCGACCATTTCGGTACCAGCACCGGAACGTTTTCGTGAGACATGGCCGATTGTTCGGCACGGATTTTTGGCAGCAGCTTGGAATCTCAGTTGCGGCCGTCGTGCTCGCCGTCCCTTGTGTTTTTGCAGTTACCCCTGCATTCGGTACCGATCTGCAGTCAGATCACAAGCAAACGGTTTCGTTTTTTTTGAATGAGTACTGCATCGGCTGTCACGATGTTGAGTTCGCCGAAGGCGATCGCGAATTCGAGTCATTCACGCTGCCGTTGACCACGCCTGCGTCGCTAATCACGGCCGATGAAATCATCGACCAGGTCACGTTGCGTGAGATGCCTCCCAATGATGCCGATCAACCATCCGACCAAGAGCGGATCGAAGTGTTGGCTGCACTCCGGCGCCATATCGATAAGGCACGCCGCGAACTCACCTTGACGGGTTCGCGAACGGTAATGCGTCGGCTCTCCCATCGCGAATATGAGAACACCTTGGCAGCGTTGTTTGATCGTCGTGTTGATACCTTAGGGCTTACAGCTGACTTTCCACGAGAAAACAGCGAGAGCGATTTCAAGCATGTTGGTCAGTCGATGGTGACTTCGGGCTTTTTGCTTGATCAATATTTCGGAGCCGCCAACCGTTTGGTTGACATGAGGCTTGCCAAACCGCTGATCGAACCGCAACGGTGGCATTTCACCGATAACTTCAAACAGTACGAGGAACTTGCCGGCCCGCACCAGGCCGCACTGAAGTTCAAGTATCTCTGCTTGTACGAACAGCCCAACACCGATTCTCGGCAGGGAGGTTACGGCCACATCGAAGATTTCTTGCAGGGCGTGCCAGTATCGGGCACGTACGAAATCCAAATTCACGCTGCTGCGATGCACCGGGACACACACTACGCGGCGGACATTTTCAAAAGCGACTTGTCCGAACCATTTCTGGTTGCAGTAGTGCCCGGTGATATCACGAAGGGTCACATCCATTATCCGCAAGCGATCGAGCCCATTCTAGCTCGCGATGTTGTGCCGGATGACGAGCCCGATTGGTTGACGTTTCGCGTGTGGCTCGAAGCGGGACAGACGCCGCGGTTCATTTTTCCCAACGGACCCTACGAATCTCGCGAGGCGGTGATCAACATCAACAAGCGATATCAAGATGAGTTCTCGAAGCCAGCACGACTGGGCGTCACCCGCACCCATCTCTTGCGAGAAGGCAAGCTGCCTCACATTCGAATTGGCGAAATCAAGATCCATGGTCCGCTGCAGGAAGCGGGTGGCAGTCGAGAGCTTCGGGCCGTCTTCGGCGAAGGTGGCTTTGATCCACGGCATGCAGCCGATCAATTGCAAGACTTCGCCCGTCGCGCATTCCGACGACCGCTGAATCAAGCGGATCGCACACGCATTGATCGATTTTACGACGCTCAACGAGAACGCCACGCGCGATCACGGGGCGAAACCGAACAAGGCGATTTGAATGACGCATGGCTGGCCACGCTGGACACGCTGAAAATGATTCTCTGCTCGCCATCGTTCTTGTACCTCAGTGAGATCACCGATGACACTGAGACACGACTCGAGCCTCATGATTTGGCAACGCGTTTGTCGTATGCCTTATGGGTGTCGCCACCCGACGAATCGTTAACGGCTGTCGCCGACAATGGACAGATAGCTGCACCAGAGGTTTTGTATCAGCAAATCATGCGGCTGTTGGATCATCCTCAGTCGGACCAGTTCGTCAATTCTTTTCTGGACAGTTGGCTGGGTCTGAGCGAATTGGGAGATGCGCCGCCACCACGTGAAAAGGCCGAGGTGTTCTACGCTGAGGATTTGCCTCGATCAATGAAGACGGAAGCAAGATTGTTCTTTCGTCACCTCATCGATCACGATCTTCCGATCCGCGATTTGATTGATGCCCAATACACATTTGTTGATAAGAAGCTGGCTCGGCTTTATGGATTGCCCGAAGGTCAAACGATGCGGCTGGCCGATGGTTTCCAGAAAATCGAATTGCCTGCTGATGGGCGTCGTGGGGGCGTGCTGGGCATGGCGGGTGTGCTAACGGTTAGTGCCAATGGTGTTGAAACGTCGCCCGTAACTCGGGGTGTTTGGGTGCTCGAGAATCTGTTGGGCGTTACGCCTCCGCCACCACCCGATGAAGTACCGGAGATCGAGGCGGACGTCTCCGGGGCCAAGACGATACGTGAGCGTTTGTCGAAACATAGTCAGGACGCGACCTGCTCAGTTTGTCATCGGCGGATTGATCCACTGGGGTATGCCTTGGAAACGTTTGATCCCATCGGTCGTTGGCGTGATCGTTATGGCAAGTCCAAGCGGATGACCATCGATTCATCCGGGATGCTGCCATCAGGCGACGCATTCGCCAACGTGGCCGAATTCCGATCGGTGCTTCAGCGTCATCGTTTGGACGCATTTCGTGATCATTTGATTTCACAGTTGCTGACCTATGCCACCGGCCGCCACATGGAGCTTGCCGATCAGGCTGAAATGGAACGCATTGCCGATCAGGTCAAAACGTCTGGTGATGGGCTCCGAATGATGATTTTTGAAGTCTTTCAAAGTGACATTTTTCAGTCGCGATAGAAGAATGGATTGACTGGCAAGTCGATGCTCGCCAACGCGACGGATACAACTCGGTTATAGTGCACACCTGAAGGAGAGAGGTCGGTTCGTTTTTGCAACTGAACGACTTGAATCCTCATCGTTGTTTCCCTCACTCATTTCCCATCACAACATGCTGAGCCAACACCGCGTGCATCGCCGAGCGACCAGCGTTTGGACCATCATCGTGTTGTCCTTGGGGTGGTGGTGGTTTGTTGCTGGAACCAGTTGGCGACGGGCACTTGCGGTAGATTCCGATTCGTCGGCAACGGACTTGGCGTTCTTTGAAACGCATATACGCCCCGTATTGATTAAGCACTGCTACGAATGCCACGCGAGCGATGCCGAGGATATCGGCGGCGCGTTCTTGGCTGATTCGGCTGATGGCATGCGTGTTGGTGGCGAAAGCGGTCCCGCAATCGTGCCAGGTGATGTCGAAGCAAGCGTTCTGATTTCCGCGCTTCGGTATGAATCCTCGGAAATGCCCCCGGAAGGGAAACTTCCCAACGCGGTGATTGCGAACTTTGAAACCTGGATTGAGCGTGGTGCTATTGATCCACGCACCGACGTGATCGCTGCATCTCGCGTCGAGGGATCTTTCGACTGGGACTCGGCACGCGAATTCTGGGCATTCCAGCCGCTACGTGCACCACATGTGCCAATCACGATCGAATCCAATGGCGATACAACCGCCGCCAATCCGATCGATGCCTTTATCAGCGGAGACCTGCGACAAGCGGGCGTGATCGCCAATGAACGAGCGACCGCCGAGGTTCAGTTGCGACGTTTGTGCTTTGACTTGACGGGTTTGCCGCCAACATCGGATCAGATGCGAACGTTCCTAGCGGACCCCAGTGAGTCGCGGTGGCGGTCAATTGTCGACGACTTGTTGGCATCACCTGAATTCGCTCGCCAGTGGGCCCGGCACTGGATGGACGTGGCACGATATGCCGACAGCAACGGCGGCGATTTCAATGCGACGTTTCACGATGCGTGGCGGTATCGCGATTATTTGATTCGTCGCTTGGCCGCGGACACGCCCATCGACCAGATAATTCGTGAGCAGGTTGCGGGTGATTTATTGCCTGCCAACAGTGATCAAGATCGCTCCGATCAAATCATTGCGACGACATTTTTGATGCTGGGTTCAAAAATGCTCAGCGAACGCGATAAAGCAAAACTGACGATGGACGTCGTCGATGAGCAAATCGACACGGTGGGTCGTGCTTTCTTGGGCATGACACTTGGATGCGCCCGTTGTCACGATCACAAGTTTGATCCAGTACCCACCGAAGACTATTACGCCTTGGCGGGTATCTTCAAATCAACCCAGTCGTTGCACGGCGAATCGCAGCAGTACGTTAGCACATGGCAGCCGACACCGTTGCCGGTTGACGAGTCCATTCTTGAAGCGATTGAGACTTACCGGATCGAGTTGCAGCAACTCGAATCGTCACTGGAAAAAGATCGCCAGCAAGTCAAAGAACTAGACGAGGCTCGGCGAGGCTTAGGAATTTGGATCGACGATGTCGACGCAGATCGCGTTGGCAACTGGACGGTTTCCACATACACACCTGGTTTCATCGGTCCGCACTACGTCCACGACAACAACGCTAATAAGGGTGACTGCCAAATCACGTTTGCGACCAACCAGATCCCCGCTGGCCACGCCGAACTGCGTATCTGGTATTCCGCCGGCGATAATCGGTCTTCAATGACACCGATCCAAATTGAAGCCGGTGCTCAGTCGTACTCCTATCAGTTGGATCAAAGACGCCAGGATTCGAACGGCTATCACAAATTAGCCGTCATCGACATCCCGATGAATGTGACGGTCAAACTTGTCATCTCAAACGAAGGAACCGATGGCTACACCATCGCTGATGCCGTCCAGTGGGTGCCCGTTAACGATGCGGGAGAACCGATCGCGAACCAGAAAGATGAAGTCAACGATACGCTGCAAGTGAAGCGTGATCGGTTGGCAGAGCGAATCAAACAAAACACAAAACGCTTGTCGCAACTGAAGGCGAATGCACCGCCGCCACGCCCGACCGCGATGGCCGTTTGTGATGCATCGACCGATCGGATTGGTGATTGTCGTGTTCACATTCGGGGCGAGGTCAACAATCTGGGTGACGTGGTGCCCCGCGGATTCTTGCGAGCGCTCAGCAACGGTGCCGTCGAGTTTGGCTCTGGGAGCGGACGTCTTGAACTCGCATGGTGGCTAACCGATCCCGATCAACCGCTCACACCGCGTGTGATGGTCAATCGCGTTTGGTCTCGATTGTTTGGGCAAGGTCTCGTTCGAAGCGTTGATAATTTCGGTGTCCGAGGCGATCGCCCTTCGCATCCCGAACTGCTTGATTATCTGGCGACGACTTGGGTGCGAGACAAGTGGCATCTCAAGCCATTGGTGCGAGAGATCGTGCTTACCGAAACTTATCGACGATCGTCCAAACTGCAGCAACGGGCCCTCGCAATCGATCCGGAAAACCGCTTGCTTTGGCGTGCCCATCGCAAACGTTTGACCGCGGAAATGATTCGCGATGCTGCCCTCGTCGCTGCCGGCCAACTCGATCACGGTGATCTTGCCGAACCAATGAAGAATCACGGCGTGCTGGTCCGCAACAACAACGCCAGTTCGAAAGCGAAGTCGTTGGTCGGGTTGGATGATCGACGTCGAACGATGTTCTTGCCGGTCGTCCGCAATGAAGTTGCCAAGTTTTTGATCAACCTCGACTTTGTGAACCCCGACCTGCTTACGGGACAACGCCCGTTGACCAATGTTCCGACGCAAGCGCTCACATTGATCGGCAGTCCGGAAATCCAACGTTGGGCAGCGCAAACAACGCAGCGGATGATGCGAATTTCCCGGTCAGATGACGAACGATTGTCGTGGCTGGTCAGGCGTCTTTGGCATCGTGACGTTCAAGAGCGAGATCGCGAGCTGTTCCATGGATTTATTCGTAGCAGAAAAGACATGACTTCCGCATCACAGCGCGAACATGCGTGGCAGCAGTGGACAGCGGCAATGATGGCGGCGACTGAATTTCGATATTTGGATTGAGGCAACGATAATGGGTTTGTCACCGATACCCAGCACTGACTTTCGTCCTAACCGTCGTGCTTTCATGGCGACGGCAGCAATGCGTTATGGGCCGCTCGCGGTGGCTGCGTCGACACCAATGTCCGCGTTTGCATCGGGCTCGCAACCACCTGCTCAGCTGCATCACGCACCGCGAGCGAAGCGGGTGATCTTCCTTTTCATGCATGGTGGTCCTAGCCATGTCGACACGTTTGACTACAAGCCGGAGCTCGAACGTCGCGATGGGCAAAAACTGCCTTTCGATCTTCCGGCGAACATCAGTGCGGCGCCCACCTTGATGAAAGGACCGTGGACATTCTCGCAACACGGTCAGTCAGGATTGTGGGCGAGCGACCTGCTGCCCGAAATGACCAAGCAAATCGATTCGCTTTGTTTCATCCGATCCATGCACACCCGTGGACAGTCTCACGGACAAGCTGTGGGCATGGTGCATACCGGAAGTGATAACCTGCTACGTCCAAGCATCGGTGCCTGGATCAGCTACGCCTTTGCAGCCCAGGATCACGCTGCCGCGATTGGTATGCCTTCTCATGTCGCCATCACGCCTGCAACCGCGCACGGTGGACCACGAAACTACGGCGCCGCATTCTTACCAGCAAAGCATCAAGCAACCGCGATTGGCCTGAATGGCAAATTTGGCGATGGCAAGATCGACTACCTCGATTCGTCGCCGGCCAGCCAGTTCGACTTGGTGGCATCAATGAATCGAAGTCATCTCAATTCGCTCTCGCACTTCGACGATCACCACGATATCCGAGGCTCGATCGAAGCGGTGACACTTGCCAACGCCATGCGGTCGCAAGCACCCGAGGTGATGAATCTGGAAGCGGAAAGCGAATCAACGCAACAGCTATACGGGATTGGTACCAAGGCAACCGATTCCTACGGTCGCGGCTGCTTGTTGGCCCGCAAGCTGATTGAAGCTGGCACACGATTCGTCAGCGTCAGCAGCGGACAAGTTTGGGACCAGCATGGCAAGCTCAAGGAAGGTCACACGAAAAATGCCCTGGCGACGGATCGTCCCGTCGCGGGGTTAATCGCTGATCTGAAACAGCGGGGCCTATGGGAGAACACGTTGATTGTGTGGGGGGGTGAGTTTGGACGCACACCGGTCGTGCAAGGCAAAAACGGCCGTGATCACAATCCGCAAGGATTCACGATGGTGCTAGGTGGCGGTGGCATTCGCGGCGGAATGGCTCACGGCGAAACTGATGAATTTGGCTATCATGCGAT
>JBCCJB010000077.1:0-13286 GCA_039028015.1 Planctomycetota bacterium | reverse complement strand
GTTGTCATGCAGCAACTCAAAAAACGGCACGACCTTTTCTTTCGGGAAGGTCAAATGCCGCCCAAGTCCGAACTGATTTCAAATCCATCTCATGGCGAAGCTTGATGCGATTACTCAACCTCATTCTCTCTTTTGGTTTTCTGATTTTCACGTCATCGGGAGTGGCGTGGGCCCAGCCTCCGTTCGGAGGCGATCGCGGGTTTGGAGAACGGGGCGGCGGTGATCGCGGGTTTGGGGATCGCGGGGGCTTTGGTGATCGTGGCGGATTTGATCGTGGTGGATTCCGAGGTGGACCGCCGGGCGGCGATGGCTTTCGCGGTGGACGTCCTGGTGGAGGCCCGCCTGGTGGAGGTGGATTCGGAGGCCCGCCCGGTGGCGGTGGTTTTGGCGGTTCTCCCGGCGGCCGCGGCGGCGATCCTTCCTCGTTTCTTTCTCGGCTGGATCGAAATGGCGATGGTGTCCTCAGTCCAGACGAGCAAGAAGGGCCGGCTCGGTTCTTGATTCAGCGATTGCAATCCATTGACCCCAAAATTGCCGCTGGTTCTGACATCTCGGTCAAACGCGTCACCAAAGCCTTCGAAACGATGCGCGGCCAGCGTGACGGTGGCGATCGCGGTGGCAACGACGATCGAGGTGATGATCGGCGAGGTCGGAGCGACGATGATGAACTGATGATCGAGCCTTTGGTGCCTGACTTCAGCGATGCCGACGACTTGTTACCGATGGTGCCAGGTTTCGGCCCAACGGCCGACCTGGTTACGACACAACCCAGCGACGAAGATCTTCGGCGTGCCAACGAAATCTTGCGACGTTATGACCGAAACAAGAACGACCAACTTGAAAAGGATGAATGGCAATCATCACGCATTCGCGGCAACCCATTGGACTTTGATCGCAACGGCAATGGCCGATTGAGTCAGCAGGAATTGGCGATTCGGTTGGCAGCCCGCGAAGCCGCTTCTGATAGCGAGGTTCAAGCAAGTCGCTCCAAGACCAAATCGTCCAAGCGGGCCGCGCCGGTCGAAGTCGATTTTAATGGTCGGCGTTCGTATCGCGTGATGGCGACGCAAACGCCCGAAGGTTTGCCGTCGTTCTTTGTCGAACGCGATCTCAATCGTGACCAACAGGTTGAGATGAGTGAGTACGCGGGTGAGTGGTCCGATGATCGAGTGGAAGAGTTTTATCGCTGGGACAGCAATCGTGACGGTGTGATCACGCTCAGTGAAGTTCGATCTGGTGTTGATAACGGCAATGTTGCGACGGACGCGCCCCGCGGCACCGCACCATCAGGCTCGACGAGCCTGGTTGCTACGCAGTCGAATGCCGCACCACCGACAACACCAGCATTGCGGCCGGAGGATTTGCCCGAGCCGAGCGAAAAATCGATGACTTATGCGTCACGGATTCTTGGCCGATACGACACCAATTCTGATGGTGCGGTAACGGCCGCCGAGTGGAGCAAGATGCCGTTGTCACCCGCATCGGCTGATTTCAATGGCGATGGGCGCGTCACGTACAAGGAATGGGCCATTCGCATGGAGCTCAAACGTCGCAAGTAGCTGTCACTTCGTCTTAGGCATGCTTCGTAGTAGGCACACTCCGTGTGCCGTTAAACCTATGAGTGTGCCATCAAACCCATGACCTGACGGATGTGGTCAGCAGCGTCGTGAGCAATCAGCACACATAGTGCGCTGGCTACTATGAATCCTGACACCCTGTGATCCAAAACGCAGTTGTAGCCGCTGACTTATGTCGTTGTCGCCGTGGCTGCTTTGATTTGATCCAGCAATCGACCGGGACTACCCATAGCGTGATAGCCGCCGTCGACGTGCAGGATCTCACCGCTGATCCCTGACGCGGCATCGGACAGCAAGAAGGCTCCCGATTGACCGACTTCTTCATGCGTCACATTGCGTCCCATGGGTGCCATGTGCTCGTACATTTTCAGCATGTCCTCGACGCCCGCAGCACGGCCGGCCAGCGTGCGGATGGGACCGGCTGACAAGGCGTTGACCCGAACATTGCGTCCGCCCATATCAAACGCCAAGTATCGCATCGTTGCTTCCAGTGCGGCTTTGCAAACACCCATTACGTTGTAACCGGGCACGCATTTTTCGCCGCCGTAATACGTCATCGTCAAAATCGAGCCGCCCGGTGCCATGATGGGTTCGGCCGCAGCGGTGACCGCCATCAATGAGTAAACACTTGCTTCCATTGCGATTTTGAATCCTTCGCGTGACGTGTGCATCGTTTCGCGACCCAAGTCATCGCGATCGGCGAACGCGATCGAGTGCAATAGAAAGTCAATTTGTCCAAACTTCGTCTTTGTTTGTTCGAAAACGGCTTGGATATCGCTATCGTTATTGGCATTCATGGGCAATAGAAATTCCGCTCCGTCAGACGGATCGGTCAGTTTGGCAACTCGCCGACGATTGCGTTGCTTGTCATCGTCGGGCCGATCTGGCAGATGAGTGAATCCGCAGCGGCCCCCGGCATTCATGATGGTTTGAGCGATTGACCAGGCGATGGAATGGTCATTGGCCACACCAATGATCAGTCCCTTTTTCCCTTCAAAATTCATTCTTGGTTCCTTAAGAATCAGATATCCGCGGCACGCACTATGGCGACCGCCTGTGTCTACGACAAGCCAAGCGACCCGATGACCGAATCCCTATGATCTCCAGCCGATTCGAACCTGCTGATTCCAAATGGTTCTCCCAATTGATCACGTTGCTTCAACGGTGCGGGGGAAATTTTGATGGTGGATTGGTGCAACAGGCTGGCGACACGTGGCAGCGTCAGTGCTGGCATGGTGAGGTGCCCGCGAAACTTGAGGATTGGGTCGCCGATGAAGCTGCCGAGGTAGGCCACGATGTGACGGAGTTGCCCGATGGTTGGTTGTTGATGGTCGTTCCATTGGCGGAATTCTCTGTTGACAACTCGCGATTGGGCCCGGCCCAAACCGGTGGCGACTGTGTTGTGGTGGGCCGATGGAGCGGTATCACATCGTCACGGCAGCATTTTGCCGACTTGGCCCGCATGATCGCCGGCCTGGCCGCCGTGCATGATTCTCATCGCGTCGACCATCGACGTCTGTGGCAGATGACCGAAGTGCTGAGCGCTGCGGCGGATTGGCAACACATCGACCAGGTGGAGTCGCTGTTGTCTGCCATCGCGACGTGCGCTTGCAAGGTGGTTGGATGTCAGCGGGCGTCGATCTTTTTGTGGGAACGCCGTCGTCGGCTGTTGATTGGCAGACCGGCCATTGGAATTGAAGGCGGGGTGCTGGAGGTAGAAGATAACCAGGGCATCGTCGGTGAGGTGTTGCAAAGCGGCGAGCCCAAGGTCTGGACCTGCGGTGGCATCGATGATGATCGGCTGAACCGACGTATCGACCAAACGCAGCAATTTGAAACGCAATCGTTGTTGGCTGTGCCGATGACTGACTCATCGGCCAAGACAATTGGGGTGTTCGAATTAATCAATAAAGAGTCATTGCAGTATCAACGGACAACGCGAGCTTCGAAAACCGGTGAGGCTGTCGTACCGTCGTTTGATGAAGCTGACACGTGGACATTGATGCAATTGGCTCGGCACGCCGCCGCGGCGATTGTATCGCAGCAATCACGCACCCAATTGTCGGCGTCGCGAGATCGCTTGATTGATCAAGCGGCTTCTGAAAATGAGATGGTTGGTTCATGTGACGCTATCAAATCACTGCGTGAATCGGCCTCGAGGATTGCCGGGACCAACATGAGCGTGTTGATATTGGGTAGCAACGGAACTGGCAAAGAAATTTTGGCTCGCCACCTTCATTACAACGGTGAGCGCCGGAGTGGGCCCTTTGTTGCGGTCAACTGTGCCGCGTTGGTGGAGTCGCTGTTGGAGAGCGAATTGTTTGGTCATGAGAAAGGCGCTTTCACCGATGCGTCGACGACTCGGGTGGGCAAGTTTGAGTCGGCCGTTGGTGGCACGCTCTTTCTGGATGAAATTGGTGATCTCTCACCCGCGGGTCAGGCCAAACTGTTGCGCGTGCTGCAGGAAAAAATGATTGTTCGTGTGGGCGGGACGCAATCGATTCCCGTTGACGTGCGTGTGATCGCGGCGACCAACCAGCCACTGCAGCAACTGATCGAGAAGGGTCGTTTTCGCGAGGATTTGTTTTTTCGCCTGAACGTGGCCAGTCTGACCTTGCCACCGCTGCGTCAACGCGGTGACGACATTATCGAGTTGGCAAATCATTTTCTCGATGTCTTCTGTCGCCAAATTGGACGTCGGATTCCAACTTGGGAACCGGCGGCGAAACAAGCGTTACTGTCTCACCCCTGGCCGGGCAACATTCGTGAATTGCGAAACACGATTGAACGGGTGTGTTACCTCGCCCAGTCCGATTCGATTTCAACAAACGACTTGATGCTGTGGACAACATCGATCAGTACGGCAAGTGGCGCCCCAGAGTCTGGCGTGGCGAGGCAGCCATCGTCGATCCAACAGGGTGATGATGGTTTCACAAACGAGGCTTGCGGTGGCGGAACTGACGCAGCGCACCAACCGTCGGAGCTCAACGAGGCCACACGATTGTTTCAGATCGATCACGTCCAGAGGATGATTCGGTTGCATGATGGCAATGTGACCGCGGCGGCCGCCGCGATGGGTCTGCATCGATCGAATCTGTATCGCAAAATGCGGCAGCTCGGGATGGACCCATCATCGAAACCCTAATTAGCAGAACAGCGATACTCTGGATGGGAAACACCGCGATTCACAGCATTACCGAGCGCATTAGCCGTTTTGACGCTCGCTACCATTGATCCTGAGAGAACCGCGGCTATCGCCGTACGGCTAATCCAAGCTTGCGCCGTCAAACTCGACCTAGCGGCGGAAGGCATTGACGACAACGGCGACAACACCAATCACGCCCATCAGAGGAATCACGGCCAGCATTAATCGAGGTTGCACCGCAATAGCAATGATCGCTGCCACACCAATCATGGCCAAACCCGGTGGCAGCCAACGGGCGGGTCGACGAAGCGAATCCCAGGCGAGCCAGATCGCGGCCAGCACGGCGCCGACACGGGTCATCGATGCAATCGCAAACGTTGCCGCCGCTTGCGAGCCGATGATTGAAGCGCCTTGACCGGACCAATGTAGCATTGCGGCTGCGATTAGCAACGCGACCGCGACTAAGCCAAATAGAGTGCGTTGCAACGAATTGGTTCGATGGTTGCTGGAATGGATGTTCAATCGTTGGCGTCGGAAACTCGAAAAGAAGCAATCGCCAACCGCGGTAGAATTATAATTTCGCTGGCTGCTATTGATCGAGTCCCTCTAGCAACCCATTCTGATTGTTTGGTGATGTCATGAACGCCTCCATGAAACATTTGTCGCTACCGCGAACGAGGCTGACATGGACTTGTCAGATTTCGATGGAATGTGGTTTTGTCATTCTGCTAATCCTGACGGGGCATGACGCAACACCGTTATTCGCTCACGACAACTCAACGGACACGGCCGTCGAACAACGAACATCGAATTCGAGTTCGGTAGCAACGGATAAGTCTCAACCCGATGATGCAACATCGGAATCATCGGAGGTCGTCTCGAGTTCATTGTTCGACGGGCAAACGTTGGATGGTTGGCACAATCCATATCAGTGGGGTGATGTCCAAATTGTTGACGGTGAGATTCATCTGACCAGTGACCGGAAGTTTTTTCTGGTGACCGATGAGACCTTTCACGATTTTGAGTTTGAGGGTGAGATCAAACTGCCGCCTGGAAAATCCAATAGCGGGTTCATGGCTCGGGGTCAGGTCGAGCCGAATCGCGTGTATGGCTATCAAGCCGAAGCGGACCCAACCGAACGTCGCTGGTCAGGCGGGCTCTATGACGAATCGCGACGTCAGTGGTTAAACCCATTGTGGCGTGAACCGGCGGCCCAGGCCGCTTTTGATCGCGAGCGATGGAATCGATATCGCATCAAATGCGTGGGCACTCATCTGCAGTTCTTTGTGAATGAGGTGCCCACCACGGACTATTTTGATCCAGTCGATTTGTCCGGTCGCATTGGGCTACAACATCATGGTGAGAAAGGACAGACGTATCGCTTTCGCAACTTGAAGGTTCAGCGCCTCGGCCGACATGTTTGGAAGCCTCTTTTTCCGCAGCAAGATGACGCGATCATCTCTCTGGATGGCTGGGAATCGATTGGCGGCGGATCTTGGTCGGTTGAAGATGGCATGATTCGGGGACGAGCCAACGCAGACGCGGATGAGCCCAACGGCATGCTGGTTAGCAAACAGACGTATGGTGATTTCACGATACGCTTGCAGTATCGCATCGCCCGGGGTGACAGCGGTTTCTTTGTGCGTAGTCGTGTGATGAGCCAGCGTCCGTATATCGAAGGCATTCAATGCGAAATTGATGCGACTAAGGATGTCGCGGGTCTTTATCACACCGGTGGTGACGGTTGGATTGTGCGTCCTTTGCATTACCTGAACACATTTCCACCCGAAAGGCATGATGTGGTGCGAAATTCGTGGCGACAAGCGCAGGCCGGGATACCGCTTTCGCGGCAAAAGACGTCTCGTAAGGCTCCAAAACGGCAGCCCACACATTCAAATTCAAAGCCAAGTGACGATCTAAATGACGCCCCATGGCAAACACTGGTGGTCACTGTCTTTGGTCAAAGGATCGTGACCCGTTTGAATGGTTGTCTGGCATCGGATGTCACTGTTGAAACGTTGCCCGACGAGGGTGTGATTGGATTGCAGCTGCATGGAGGTCAGGACTTGGCAGTCGACTTTAGGGTCGTCGAAATTCTGGCACCAACCCACTGAGCACGGCACCAAGCTTAGGACTCGTCCGCAAATAAGTTTTCAAATTAGCCGCAACGCGCTAGCGTCGGTTCTCGTGGAAACCGGGGCTATCGCCCATCGGCTCATTTTGGAATCGGTAATTTAATGATGGACGAGGCCCTAGGTCTTCAGTTGCATCGTCGTAGTTGATTTAGCATGACTTATGACGAATGCGGTTTGCCGCCCATCGTCAGATCGATGCTTAAGCGATACCCTTAGCAAACAGTCAATGTGCAACGTTCACTTTGGTCTGTTAGCCGGGAGTCAGAAGCGTGACTGAAGTCGATTCGTATCCCGCGATGGATAATCCAAACCACGACTTTTATGTCGTCGGTATCGGTGCCTCGGCAGGTGGCCTGGAAGCACTCGAGAAACTGTTTGACGCATTGCCCGCCGACAGTGGCTTTGCGTTCGTCATCGTGCAGCATTTGTCGCCGGACTTCAAAAGTCTGATGAGCGAGTTGCTTTCTCGGCACACGAGCATGAAGGTGTGTCAGGCAAGTGACGGGATGCCGGTCGAGCCGGACCATTTGTATCTGATGCCACCGGACCAGATTGTCCGCATGCGGGGACGCCATCTGGAGTGCACACCGAAGCCCAAGCCCAAGACGTTGTCGCTGCCGATCGATGACTTTCTAACCTCGTTGGCGACTGACATCGGTGACAAAGCGATCGCGGTCGTGCTATCGGGCACCGGGAGTGATGGGTCTCGCGGGATCGCGCGTGTGCATGACGCGGGTGGACTGGTCATTGTGCAGTCGATCGAAAGCGCGAAGTTCGACGGAATGCCACGCAACGCGATTGATACCCATTGTGTTGATGCGGTCGCGCCGCCCGATCAGATCGCGGCGATGTTGATGCGATATGCAGCACAACCCAATCGGTCCCGAATCGCATCGCCACCAGTGAGCGAATCGAGTTTGCAAACCGTCTTTCGATTGCTCAATGAGCGACATCGGATCGATTTCCAAGATTACAAACCCAACACGATCACACGTCGCATCGAACGCCGAGTGCAATTGATGCACGACGAGGATTTGTCGCACTATGCTGCCAGGCTGGATTCGGATCCGGAAGAAATTGATCGTCTTTATCGTGACCTTTTAATTGGAGTCACGCAGCTGTTTCGTGACACCGAGGCATTCAAATGCTTCCGTGACGAGGTGTTGGTCGATCTGCTTTCGCGACAGCCAACCGGTGAGGAGTTTCGCGTCTGGGTCAGCGCGTGCGCGACCGGTGAAGAGGCCGTTTCGATCGCCATCAGCATCAATGAAACGATGCGTGATTTGAATCTCAGTTTTCCGGTGAAGATCTTCGCAACCGATGTGCACGCGGCCTCATTGCGTGTCGCGCATGCGGGGCTATATCCCAAATCGCATTTGAAGGGCATCAACCGGGCGATTGCCAAACGGTATTTTCGGCCTCTGGGTGAGCAGATCCAAATCTCGCCTGACATTCGGCAGATGCTCGTTTTCGCGCCGCATGATTTGCTCAAAGACGCTCCGTTCACACGGCTGCATTTGGTCACGTGTCGTAATTTGCTGATTTACCTTCAGCCGCCCGCCCAAAAACGCGTGCTGTCGGTGTTGCACTTTGGACTGTTGCCCGGTGGCGTCATGTTTCTGGGCGGCAGTGAGAATACATCGTCGATGTCCGACTATTTCGAAGTCGTCAGCGAACGACATCGGCTTTACCGCAAGCCGCAGCATTTTGGCGGGGGTGAAAAGCCGAAGCTGCCCGAGATTCGAAGTTGGCTGGGTGTCAATCGTTCAACGTTGCCACCGGCGCCTGATGACAGCGTTACTCATGATGCTGTATCCGAAGCCATCAATCGCACGGAGCCCGCTGGGTATGAAACTCGCCAGCCATGGACTGCGCTTTATGAGGAACTGCTTGGTCGTTACATGCCCGCAGCGTTATTGGTCGATTCCGATCTGCAGGTGCTGCATACCTTTGGGGGCGCGGGTAAGTTTCTCCGCTTCATCGATGGTCGTGTGACAGCAAACTTGGAAGACATGCTTGACGGCGATTTGCTGACCGCGATCTCGGGATCGATTCGTCAAGTCATCGATCATCAAGAGACGATTCTTTTTGAACAAGTTGATGGACCGGAGAGTCGTGTTCGCTTGGAAATCTCACCGGTTGCGTCGCGATTGACCGCTTCGATAACGAATGCGCTGGTCACGCTGACCGACCTGGAGGACGACGATCTAGATGATGACCGGCCAGCGGTGCCACGGCGGCTGCAGGTCGAAGAGGCCTCGCGGATTCAGATGGCGGCCATGCGCGACGAACTGGCCCATACCAAAGAGAGTTTGCAAGCCACCATCGAAGAACTCGAAACCAGCAATGAGGAGTTGCAGGCGACGAATGAAGAAATGACGGCTTCCAATGAAGAATTGCAAAGCACCAATGAGGAGTTGCAAAGCGTCAATGAGGAACTCTACACCGTCAACGCGGAATATCAGGCAAAAATCGATGAGCTGACAACGCTAACCAACGATATGGACAACTTGTTGGTCAGCACGGAAGTCCACACCTTGTTTCTGGACAGGAATCTGCGGATTCGTCGCTTCACGCCCAAGATGGCGGCCTTGTTCCACCTCTTGCCGCAAGATTTGGGTCGGCCCATTTCGGGGTTCACGCACCAAATTGAGCACGACGATTTGATGGCGGTGCTCAATGAATCACTCGACAACGAATCGCCTCATGAAGCACGCGTGACAGATCGAGATGGTGCCGCGTTCTTGATGCGTATCTTGCCCTATCGTGCGGCCGGTCAAACGAGTGGATTGGTGCTCACGCTGATCGACATTGAAGGTCTCGTGAAGGCCCAAGAAGAGGCCGCACGACAACAGGACCGCTTTGAACGGGCCATCGCCGCTAACCGCGATGGCACGTGGGACTGGATGGATGTCTCCCGAGACGAAATGTGGTGGTCACCGAACTGCTGGCACCTGCTTGGGTTTGAACCCGGCGAGTTCCCCGCGACGCACTCAAAGTGGCTCAGTTTGATTCACCCGGATGATCGCCAGCGGGTCATGGAAACAAGCATTCCCGGCACCAACAAGTGTTTTGTGCGACTGCACCGTGATTTTGAATATCGCATGTGCCATCGCGATGGGGCTTATCGTTGGTTTCGTCATCGCGCGTTGGTTGACGAGGACGAAAACGGCAGACCGACACGAATGACCGGCTCGGTCGGCGACATCCATGATCGAAAAATGGCGGAAGTCCGCTATGTCGAAGAGATCCAGCGTCGGGATCATTTCTTGGCGATGTTGTCGCACGAACTTCGTAATCCGATGGCGGCCGTTTTGCATGCGGTCGAATTGCAAACGGAAGTCGATGGTCCAGCAGAGACGCAACTTTTGTCAGATGAACATTCGATTGACACGCTCGCGGTGATGCGACGCCAGACCGAACATATGGCGAGGTTGCTCGATGATCTTTTGGATATTGCCCGATTTGGTCAGGACAAGATTGTATTTCGCAAGCAGTGGTGGGACTTGACCGCGTCTGTGGGTGATGCGATCGATGCCGTCACGCCAAGCATTAGCGACAAAAATCAGAATCTGCAGGTTGATGTTGCTCAAACGCTTCCTGAAATCTGGGTGGACGTCACTCGCTTGCAGCAGGCCCAGGTGAACCTGTTGCAAAACGCCAGCAAGTACACCCCGGAAGGTGGTGACATTCATTTTGAAATTCGACAGGACGCTGACGAGATCGTCATCTCGGTTACGGACAACGGAGTTGGCATTGCAGCTGATCAATTACAAAACGTGTTTGAATTGTTCACTCAGTCCGAGTCGTCCCTAGCTCGATCTAGCGGCGGGATGGGCGTCGGGCTCTCCCTGTGTCGATCGATTGTCGAGCATCATGACGGATCGATTGCGGCGTTCAGTGAGGGTGTGGGTCAGGGCAGTTGCTTTGTGATTCGGTTACCCGTTTCAACCAAAGCGGAGCCGGTTGCTGAGACTTCGTCGGGTTCGAATGCAGAAGGCAACGGAAGCCATCAAGCTGACTCCGGTCATGGCGACTCACTGGTGGCTAACTTGATGGTTGATTCGGCCCACGGAAATATTCCCGCACCTTCAATGGGTCGCGTTGCCAAGCGGGTACCGTCGCATCAAATCGCGGCTAGTGCTGAACAACGGCCATCCACTGCTTCTGACAATCAGCCCGATGTTCAGCCAATTTCTAGTCCCGCGACATCGGCGTCGGATGTTGATGCCACAGCCGAGGTCAACGACAGTGCTGTTCAAACATCACTCTTGCTTGTCGAAGACAACATTGATGCCCGCGATATTCTTGGGCGAGTGCTCACACTACGCGGTTTTGATGTCAGCGTGGCCAGTGATGGAATCGAAGCGTTGCGGCGACAAGAGGCATTGAGACCCGACGTGTGCGTTGTGGATATTGGCTTACCCGGCATCAACGGGTACCAGGTTGCTTCGGACATCCGTGCCCGTTTCCCACACCAACCGGGTGTTTGGCCGCCGCAACCATTGCTGATTGCGTTGACCGGTTACGGTCAATCAAAAGACCGCGAGCGGGCGATCGAAGCTGGTTTTGATGCCCACGTGGTCAAACCGGTGAGGCCCGAAAAACTGATTGAGATCGTGCGAAAACTGCAGGATTCGCCGTGGTCGCCGGAAGAGAATTGAATTTTGCGGGAATTTGTCATTTTTGTCGCCGATTGACGTTGACCAAATTTTTGCAAGCCGATCAGCTCAATTCGTTGCAATTCGGTGCATGAAACGGCATCGCCTTCGTAACGTCTTGTGCGTGCCTGGATTCTGCCGATGTCGGCGGGAGGGTAAGGACAAGCGACGCCCATTTTCGGGGCAACGATTGACGCTATCTGAGTGTCACCAGATCATCAAGGGAGTGCGGTTCGATGTTGGTTTTAAGTCGAAAGTCTGGTCAAAAAGTCGTCTTCCCAGACCAGGGAATTACCGTTGAGGTGCTGAGGTCCGGCGCCGCTGTGACCAAGTTGGGAATCAACGCTCCGCGAGAGATTCGGATTCTTCGCGAGGAGTTGGCGGCTAAGCCGGATTCTGTTTCTCCGACCGCCGGAAAACTGCGAGCGGCCAACGGCGACATTGATTTGGTTGGGTCATCTGATCAGCCAGAGTCGGGGATTAGTCGCCACACGTTTCGCAACGAGCTCAATTCGTTGTCGTTGGCACTGCATCTGTTCAAGAGTGAAGTCGATCAAGGCCTGCACGATGACGCCGACAGCACATTCGCAAACTTGATCGCGCGAATCGAACGATTGAGCCAGCACCGCGAATCGGACCATCAACTTGATGTGGATTCGCGTGCGTCGGCAATGCCTGGTCAATCGTCCGCAAGGACAGCTGGTAAGGGTCGCCGTGCATTACTGGTTGAAGATGATGATTCGGACCGTCAAATGCTGGCCACATTGTTGACCCAACGTGGGTTCCATGTGGCCACCGCCGCCGATGGCATCGAAGCCATCGAATACCTGCACGACCATGACACTCCCGAGGTGGTGTTGTTGGACATGCGAATGCCACGATGCGACGGTGTCGAGCTGGTGGTTCGATTGCGTAATGAGACGCGTTTCGACAACATGCGACTGATTGGTGTTAGTGGTGACGAACCCTCATCGGAACAGTTAAAGCGAATGGCCGATGGGATTAACGGATGGGTCCTCAAGCCGGTCGATCCGCAATCATTGATTGACGCGATCGACCTAACGGTTCCGCCGCAGATGGGTGATCATTCAACGAGTTCGATCGCCGTCTAGCTGAATGTTGCACGTGGTTGAGATCGTACGACGGACTTCGGAGTCTGTCGAAGAGTCAATGTCGTTAAGAATCAAGAAGCTGGTGCCACGACATTAAAGGAAAAACCCCGGGCAACGAAGTTCATCACGTTTCCGATTTTTTTAGCCGATCCGATCACTGGAACGGTCAACCTAATGACTAACGCGGTCGACGTGGGTTCACGCCGCGGGTGGCCACCAACGTGATGAAGCGACCATGCTGCAATTGCCGACCGTCATCGTCAATCAATCGCCGCAGCCAGACCACCCGAGACGCGCGGCGGCCGTAGGGTGTGATTGATTCGATCGTGGTTTCGACGCGCACTTGCTGATCGATATAGACCGGGTTGTCAAATTGCCAGTCTTCAATGCCAACCAAGGCCAACGTGGCCGCATGCGGATAACGGACGCCAAGGCCTGCCAGCACACCGAGACCCAACAAACCGTGCGCCACCGGTTTTCCGAAGGGTGATCGCGCCGCATCGTCGTCGATGGTTGATTCGTTTTCCGAATCGATTCGGTGGAGCGGGTCATCGTCACCAGTCAGCCTCGCGAACTCGATCACGTCCGCTTGGGAAATCGTTCTCAGCGGGCTTCGCCACGATTGTCCCACCTCAAGGTCTTCGCTGTGAAGCCGC
>JBCCJB010000076.1:0-13299 GCA_039028015.1 Planctomycetota bacterium | reverse complement strand
TTGGCAGATTGAGCCCACTGCACAAACGCCTCTGGGGCCGCCGTGGAACCGCCAACATCCCTGGCCAACGTGTGAAACCGAATGCGATCATCCCGCAACGTTGCAAGATGCTGTGCCAACTGATGCCGCTGTCGCGACGTTTCCACATCGGCCGGATCACACAACCAATTGAGCAATGTCCGCATACCGGGCTGGGTGCCCGCCATGCTGACCAGCTGAAACAACGAAGAATTACCGGTCAGATCGAGGTCGCCCGCTAGGGCTGCTTGCCGATCCGTCAGTGTCAACGCCGCTGCATCGCGGCCGAGACGATCCTCCGCCAATGCCGACCATTTGCGATCAACTCGATCTTGTAATCGTCGCAGCGTTCGCGAGTGTGCTCGCAGCATTTGCAAGCGGTCTCGATAGCCTTCGTTCCAAACGACGACGACAAGGAACGTCAACAACGAGACGATCGTCAGAACAACCCACCACGAATGTCCTGTCGTAAGACTGAAACCCAGACTTGCGATAAAGGCAACGAACAATCCCAATCGGAAACCCGCGAAGCGACGATCGATGGCATCGACGTCGGAAATCTGTCGATCGATTCGAGCAATCTCATCCTGATAAGTCTGTGAGGCGGAGTTGCCCGAATCGCTGTCGGCTAACTCGCCACGGGCAACCGCTGTTGCCGTTGTTGGGGATGAACGAATCTCTGGCATCCTGAACTTATGCCGCATCCATCTCAAGTGGAGACCGCAAACGAGGCTGTTGTGGTTCGTCAATCACCTTGAGTGCCACGCGATCTTGCAAATTGGGGCGGAATACGGTCAGCAACACCAACGGCAAAAACCAAGCCATATAGAGTCCGCCACCGTAGCCATGCCAGAACTGTGCCGCGATCATAACGGCTGCGGATGAACTGGTAAGGATGCCGAGATGCTTTCGCGCCGGCCAAACCGCAAGGAAAAAACTCAGAATCACGAAGGCAACGATCACCGGCAAACGCCACATCGGATTCCAACCTAATTCCCAAACACCACGTGGATCCTGCGTGGGACGAAACAGCCCAAACATTTGACGCAATTGTTCAACAAACGATTGATCGCCAGTGAATGCCAAGAGCGACATCAGAATCGTCAACACAGCAACGACCCCGATCGCAAAGCGCCGCAGCCCGCGCTGCCAATAAAAACTAAACCAAAGCGGAAGCAGAAATAACGGGTAATAAACCAACCCGGCTGCCGCACCGACAAACATACCCGCCATCACAGGGCGACGATAAAACAGAACTCCCCAAAGCAATAGCGCTGCGGGCACCACATGATCAACGCGTCCCGTCATCTGCGCCGTGTAGGGCATCAGGAGATACAACATCGCACAGCCCGCGCCAGCACGCAGATTGCCAAAGTGTCGATTTCCGATGAGCAGGATTCCAACCAGCACGGCCGTCTGTGCCGCAATGGCGAGCACCTTGGCCACGACGGCTCGACGCTGCTGTGCCGGTGTCAAGTCATCGATCGATTGGGGAACGTTCTCACCTGAGACACTCGGCACCGGCCGGGTCGGGATCGCCGGCAACATGTTAACCAACGCATACCCTGGACCCAGTTTGGGACCTTGCTCTTGTTGAATCTGTGGTGTGCTGGCGACGACATTCGCCATCATAAAGATGAATAGCGAGATACCGATGAAGTTCAGTCCACCAGTGGTCAAGTTGGGATCGAGCAAGGGTCGACGCACCATCAACGGATCAAGCAGCATCCGCAACAGCAACAATGCTTCGATGCAAAACAAAAAGATGAACCCATGTCGCCGAATGGTATTGGCAGAGGCGAGCGAAACTTTCTGCGATTCACTCAGCATCTCATTGGTCGCTTGGATGCGCGATAAGCGGTCGGGCAAAACGGGAACAACCGCGTTTGCCTGAGCAGGCATGGATCCAGCGGCAGATGCATCGGTGGCTTCTTGCTCTGCCAACGAAGCTGAAATCTCAGCGGACAGCCGAGCGTGTCGCTTGTAACCCTCGTTGACCATCAGCAGACCCGGCGCCAACAAAATTAAGATGGCGATGTCGAGATTGCGGATGCTCCAAAACCGACGAAAGATAAAGAACAGCCCGATCGTGAGAAACGATGACATGTAAACCCATGTCGTCGGATCGGGACGTCGGTAATAGATCAGAAATTCGCTCATCGAACTCGCGATCGGCTCTCACAGCACCGATGGCTATGAACGGAATTTGAAAGCATCTCCGGCTCTCAGTTTCCACTCGAGTCATTAATCAACGAATCGATAGACATCCTATCGATTCGCTTCGTCACACATCGGATGACAAACTCCGCTCAGCTTGCCGCGACAGACGCATCCATTTCGATCGCGTACTGATCTCGATAGGGTCGCGCCAGCATCGCATTGGCCTGTTCGTCACCGACAATCTGTTCCTTGGCATCATCCCAACTCAAATCGCGACCCAGCCGTGCAGCAATACCCGCGAGGTGACACACGTTGAGCATTTGCATATGCGACTCAACATCCGAAATCGGCTCAAGCCGCTCGCGGGTGCAGTGAAGGAAATTGGCCCAGTGGGCGGCGCGACCGTTGTTCTCCATCGGCAGGCTTTTGTAGACCTTCGATAACGCATCCTCGGGCAAAGGGTTGTCCTTGAGCGCATCGACGGGGGCACCAACCAGCTTGCCCCGATTGACAAAAATGCGGCCTTTGTCCCCTTCGATCAACACACCGTTATCGGTGTCGTTGCGGATCGTCATCTCCGTGCCGCCAGGGTAAGCCACCTTGAAATTGAATGCGGTGGCGGTGTTGTAGCGATCGATTTGCTGTGGAACGCCATCGACGAATTCAACGGGATGTTTAGCGGTCCCGCCGATTGAAACTGGACCCTCGAGTTGACCATTCAGCTTCAACGCCCAATTGCAAATGTCCACGTGGTGGGCACCCCAATCGGTCAGTTTGCCTCCCGAGTATTCGTACCACCAACGAAATTCGTAATGGCAATTCGACTTGCCACGCTTTCCGCTCTCCGCGAATCGATAATCGACCGGTTCAACTGGCCCCTGCCAGAGATCCCAATCCAACTCGGCGGGAACATCAGCGACCGGAATCGGTCCGCTGCTGGGTGCACCGCCAATCGCGGCCTGCACTTTACTAATTTTGCCGAGCCGTCCTTCGTTCACGATTGCCATCGCCTTCACGAACAGGTTGAACGTGCTTCGCTGTTGAGTGCCGACCTGAACCACGCGACCCGTTTCTTTTTGCACACGGCGAATCAACTTGCCTTCATCGATGGTTAGGGTCAGCGGCTTTTCGCAATAGACATCTTTGCCCGCCAGCATCGCTTCCACGAGTGGCTTCGTGTGCCAGTGGTCAGGCGTGGCAACGTGCACAAGATCGATATCGTCACGCTCAAGAACCCGCCGATAGTCGCGATACGTGTCCGCTTTGCCGCCTGCCAAACTCTCGTTAGCGTTCGCCGATCGACTTTCGTCCGCATCAGCGATGGCGACCAAATCCACCCACTGGCTGGCAGAGCGGATATTTCCCATTCCCATTCCGCCAGCGCCAATCAATCCGATGGCCTGACGATCGTTCTTGCTCTTCGTTTGGTCGGCCAGCGTTCTTGGCGCCCAGGCGAAATAGGGTGTCGCGAGTGCTGCGCCTGCGGCAGCTTGTAGCACGCGGCGACGGCTCGGACGGGAAACTCGAACGTTAGAATTGATTTTGGTGGTGGACATGCTGGGAGGTTATCGGGGAGAGTGGAGGAGGAAGTTCCCCGCAGTATAATATCGCAACGCGGCGGAATCGCCCCCACCTGCCGTTTTCGCAACGACGTTGAACAGCATCATGTATTTCCGAATGGCCCTTCGGTTTGCCGCCGAAACTGACAAACGCCTGCTCGCCAAAGCGGTGTGGATGCTAGGGGTGAAAGGGCTTCGCAGTGTTCACCGGCACAAAAGACGGCTCAAACGCGGCGAATTCTTCCCACCATTCTTGTACCTGTCGGTCATCAACAGCTGCAATTTGAGGTGCCAGGGATGTTGGGTCGATGTCGCAGCCAAGCAGCACAAGATCGAACTGGAAGCTTTGGATCGGACAATTACCCAAGCCAAAGCGATGGGCAATAGTTTTTTTGGCATCCTGGGCGGTGAGCCGTTCATGCATCGGGATCTTCTCGAACTATTCGAGCGTCATCAGGATGCGTACTTTCAGGTTTTCACTAATGGGCATTTTATCAATGATCGGGTTGCCTCACGTTTGCGCCGCGCCGGCAACGTCACACCGCTAATTAGCGTCGAAGGCACGGAGATCATCAGTGACACCCGCCGTGGTCGATCTGGCGTTTTCAATCGGACGATGGCGGGCATCGAAACCGCACTGCGTCACAAACTACTGACGGGTGTCTGCACCAGCGTCTGCAAAACCAATATCGACGATCTTGTTCGCGACGAGTGGGTGGACCGGCTCATCGAAATGGGTGTGATGTATTGCTGGTTCCACATTTATCGGCCCGTCGGCCCCGAACCGAATCCTCAATTAGCGTTGTCCAGCGAAGAACAGCGTCGCGTGCGTCAGTTCGTTGTCGACACCCGCGTCAACAAACCGATCGTTGTTATCGACGCCTATCATGACGACGCGGGTAATGCCCTGTGCCCGGCAGCAACAGGCTTCACCCATCACGTCGGTCCCAAAGGTGATCTTGAGCCGTGCCCGGTGATCCAGCTGGCCGCGGAATCAATTCACGACGAACAACCGCTAGCAACGACCTTCAACGAGTCAGCATTCTTGCGAGACTTCCGCGAGCTAACGGCAAAGCACACTCGCGGCTGCGTCATCATGGAGCGACCCGATTTACTGGTGCAACTTGCTGAAAAGCACAGCGCACGAGACACGACGATTCGGGGCGGCGTGATCGATGAATTGAAACGAGTTTCGCCGCGCCGGAGCCAGTATCAGCCGGGCGATGAAATTCCCGAACGCAGTTTGGTTTATCGCTGGGCGAAGAAATACGCCTTCAATGATTTCGGCGCCTACGGGGATCACTTTGAGGGTGGTGCTCACTACGTCGATCCTGACACAGTCGATCAGCCATCGCGCCCGGCAATCGGGCCGCACCTAACTGAGCCCGTCAAAGACGATCGATTGAGCCTGCCCGTCGTGTGATACCAAGGGTCGCAAGAAAAAATTTCGGAATTTCCAATCTGGCCGGCACGCTCCAGCATCCGGAGCATCGCGGACATGAAAAACGCGATTCAGAAAAGGCTCAGTTGGCAGATCCTGCGGGATCAAAATAGGCCGGCTCGTTGCCGGGTTTCCATTTAATGTTGCACCCGATCGCTGGCCGCTGCAACTCAGTCGCAGCTTGTCCCGATAGGGTTGCCTCAATAGCCGCTCGAAGATCCGCACCCGTGACAGGAATGTCAGTCTTGGGCCGGCTGGCATCGAGCTGCCCACGATAGGTCAGGTGATGGTCGGCATCGAATAAAAAGAAGTCCGGCGTGCATGCCGCCCCGTAAGCAATTGCGACTGATTGGTCTTCATCCAGTGCATAAGCAAACGGGTAACCGCGTGACGCTTTTTCTTGCTTCATCGCGTCAAAGTCGTCATCGGGGTAGGCCGCGATGTCGTTGCTATTGATGCCGACGACGCCGACACCATTTGGAATCACATCGTCGGCCAACTGCTTTAGCTGATCTGCAACGTGTTTGACGTAGGGGCAATGATTGCACAGAAACACAACCAACAATGCTTTGGCATCATCAAAGTCCGACAGCGCCACACGACCACCATCAGTCTCGGGTAAATCGAAAGCGGGAGCCTTGGTGCCAAGCGGCATCATCGTCGAGGCGGTGCGAACCATCGCGAACTCTTGAGGAGTAAAGGGAAACGAGCTTAAGCGTTTCCCTAGCTTAAGGCGATGGCGAGACCCTCGCGACTACCACACATAAACACGTCGCGAGACCGTGCGAATTCGCGGCGTCACAATGCGTCGTGATGGAACCACAACCGATCGCGTAACAACGGGCGTGCTCACGACGGGACTCACAAACGGAGTGTAGTAGGGATCCACAACCACCGAAGGACGTGAGACGACCACCGAACTGGACACGACGGGATACGGAGCAACGACCGGTGCGACATCCACGGCGACACTTCCGAAGGGTCCACCAACGACCACATCAAAATAATCCGCCTTGGCTTGTGAGGTGCCCAATGCGAACAGCCCGCCAAAAGCGACGGCGGCCAAAGTTACTTTTCGGATGGAAGCAAACATGATTCGATTTCCTAAACAATCTGGGTCGGTGATGAGCGAGTTCTCGGATGACTCGCTGTTGCCCATCACAGGCGAATTGATTGTTGTGACCGGACATCGAATTCAGAAATCATCTCCCGCACGATGAAGAACACCCCATAGAAACCCTTCGGACACGATGTTGAGAATCTGGTCGAAAACAAGTTCGGCATCCCCAACGTGACCAACAAGCTCCGCCACGGTAATTCGCAAAACAACACCGCGAAGTTATTTCCGAACAAATCCCCAGCAGCAACGGTCAACCTCGGAGTGTCTGACCTCGCCGGTTAAGCAACTCCGACGACCAAGTTAAGCGAGATAGGGCTGACAGGAATCGAACCTGCACTCCCGAAGGAACTGGATCCTAAATCCAGCGCGTCTGCCAGTTCCGCCACAGCCCCGTGACTCGCAAATCAATTTCGAATTTTCTAACCTGCCGTTGCGCCGGGCTCACCACCTTCGGCGGCGACGGTGGGAACCACCCAGACCTTCACGCTCGCGTCGATTTCGCTGTGCAGGTGCACTTTGACGGTGTACAGACCGAGCTCCTTTAACGGACCTTCCAGGCGGATTTGATCCTGGGCCAGATTGATACCGACGGCTTTCAAGGCATCCACAATCTCGTGAGGTCCAACACTTCCGTACAAATGGCCTTCATCGTTGGCGTTCGCCTCGATCGTGATGGATTGCTTGCCGAGCTCATCAGCCTGATCCCGATAGCTCTGCAGCTTTTGAAGCTCGATCTCACGCAGCTTGACACGATGCTTGTCGACCATCCGCTTGTGGTGTTCCGTCGCAACGGTCGCCAGCCCTTGCGGCAACAAGTAATTCAGTGCGTAGCCATTCTTGACCTCAACAATATCGCCTTGCTTACCAAGATGTTCGACGTTGTGGATCAACAACAATTGCACGCCACCGTTGGGGCCGGTGGGCAAGCGTTTGAATTCGCGATTGACGCGACGAGCGGCAGCGGATGGCATGATGGTTTCCGAGTTGTGATGGGTGGTAATTTGTAAGATAAATTGCCCGCGAGTCAGCGAGCCTCAAAATGGAATATCAGGTTCGTCATAACCTGATCCGGTCCCTGACGGACCCGTACTCGCCGTCGAGCCGCGATCGGCCGCTGGCGTTTGTTCGGCAACGACCTGTGATGACTGGCTTGACGTTGACGACGTGGCTGCTGCGTTATCGGAGAATGATCCACCGCCAGACGAACGATTTCCGCCGGACTCGCCTCGCCCGCCCAGCATTTGCATTCGTTCGCCGATGATGTGCACTTTGGAACGTTTGACGCCGTCTTTTTCCCACCGATCTTGCTTCAAACGTCCTTCAATCATCACCGACGAGCCTTTGGACAAGTACTCGCTGGCGACTTCCGCAGTCCGTCCGAACAGGGTGACGTCAAAAAATGACGCTTCATCAACCCACTGACCCTCTGCCGTTTTCCGGCGATCGTTAACAGCAACAGCCAATTCGCTAACTGCCAAGCCACCGGGGGTATACCGGAGCTCGATGTCGCGAGTCAGATTGCCCATGATGATGACGCGGTTAAAGCTAGCCATGCGTCAAATCTCCAATCGATGAAAGCAGATGACAGTTGCGGTGAGCCAATCAGCCTTCGGCGGTCGCAGTCTCAGCAGTTGCGGATTCATCCGACGCTTCCTCGCCAGAATCACTGTCATCGGCACCCAAACCGGGTGTCGATTCTCCCACGGGCCCACCAAAGTGCTCACCACGAGCATTCGCCAAAATCGGCTCGACCAAACGAGGATCCAATCGAATCGTCAGCTGACGAATCACGGATTCCTCAAGTGCGAACGACCTTTCCAACCCAGCCAGATTGGGGCCTTCGATGCCAAAATAGATCAGGTAATACGTGCCCTTTTGATGCTTATCAATTGGGTAGGCAAGTTTCTGCTCCATCCACATACGACTGACATGCACCTCGCCGCCAGCTTCCGCAATCAGCGAATCAAGCGTCTTCGCAACGCCGCCGGGATCGCGGGCGTAATGATTGCTATCCAGAATAAAGAGTGTCTCGTAGGTGTTTCGTTTGGCCACAGATTTGCCAGTCGTTGTGTGAGATAATTGAGGAAGTAGATCAGTTAATTTGGTGACGGTTGAGCGTTGAACTGAGTCATGGCCTGCGTCGCTCCCTCGGTGGCCCAAACCACTGCGGCTTGGCACGATCGCGTCACGGCATCATCAATTTCGTCTCGTTCGGCTGAATCAAAGCGACCCAGCACATAATCAATGACCTGCCACTGCGCGGGCGGACGACCGATGCCAATTTTGAGTCGACACCACTGGTCACTGCCAAGATGTCGAATCACGTCAGCAAGACCTTTTTGTCCACCCGCCGAGCCGGAGCGACGAAGTCGAATTTTCCCACGGGGAAGATTCAGGTCATCGCACACGACCAACAGGTCTTCAGTATCTAGTTTGTAAAAATCAAGAGCCTTGCGAACGCTCTGTCCGCTGGCGTTCATAAACGTGTGGGGACACAGGACCAAAATCCGCTGATCAGAAACGCGAAATTCACTCAGCTCACCATCAAACTTTCGTGACGGCGATGGAGCGGCATGTTGTTTGATCAACTGCTCAGCCACCATGAAGCCGGCGTTGTGCCGTGTTCCTTCGTATTTTCGACCCGGGTTCCCCAGACCGACAATCAACTTCATGGTTCAAGAGCTGTGCGATTTCAGAATGGTCAGTCGTTTTCGTTCGACGCTTCACCTCCCTTGGCGATCACTTCAGGCTCGCCCGCCGCCGAATCAGATTCTTCAACGACACCCTTTGCGGCTTCAACGTGCGCGATCACGGTCTCGCCCGGTGTGATCAATTCAACCCCTTCGGGCAGTTGCAGCTGTGAGGCTGTAGCGTTTTGCCCCACATGCAAGCCATTGATATCCAGGTGCAGATTCTCCGGAATCGATCCAGCCGGGCACCGGATGTCGACCTCATGCGTGTTTTCCAACAGCATGCCGCCCTCATGAGTCCCGACCGCTTCGCCTTGCAGATGAACCGGCACGGTGACTTCGACTTTTTCTTTGAGGTTGACGCGGATCAAATCGAGGTGCAGCACCTCGATCCCCAACGCGTCCCACTGCATCTCGCTGACCAGAGCCGTATCGCGCACATCGCCTTCCAGCTGCACCGTCTTGCTGTGATGACGCAAAAGACCTCTGACCTGAATTTCTGGAATCGCCAGGTGCTCGTTGCTTTCGCCGTGCCCATAAAGCACCGCTGGAATGTGACCGCTGCGACGTAACCGGCGAGTGGCCCCGGTGCCGATCGAATCGCGTCGTTTGACCTGAATCACGTCTGTCATGGGGAGCGACCGGAGTGTCTTTGCGGGCTGAAACCTTGGTATTTCGGGGCGGATTCACCCCGAGCGTTAATTTTTCGAAGCGTGGCAGTATCCCGATTTGCCTGGCTTTCGCAAGTCCAGATGTCATGTCACGAAAGAATTGCGATAGCGAGGATGATCCGGTTGAACGAATCGCGCTGATGACGCCAAACGACTCGGTCCATGCGTTAAGGATCGCCGCAGAATAGAATGACCGCAACGTTGGTTTCCGAACGTCCTAACCAGTGACCTCTTCTGCCCAGGCATCTCAAGCTTCGATGATTCGCAACTTAGGTGGCACAGTGCCCTGCAATGCCGATTCCACGACGTCGATCTGTGGAGCGAGGAAAACGATCTTTAAGCCGTGGCTGAGGATCTGTTCGAGGTTCACTTCGACATGTTTTATGCGAATCACCACGTCGGAGCGTGCTGGCCACATTGGACATGACGAAGCAATGTCGGCACGAATCCTCTTGGGCTGCCTGACAGCGTGCATAGCTCTTTTCATCACACACGACCACGCCACCGCAATCGAGCCCTCATCGCGGATTCTGTTTCAGGCCGACTTCGAATCGGACGATGGCGGGCGACTTGCAGCGCTCGACGATCTCCACGATTGGGAATTCCTGGATGCAGCCACGTGGCGTACCAGCGGCGATGCTAATAACGGCACGATTGAAATCACGGCTCGAAAAAGCGACTATCAACCACCCACACGCAGCCCCGGCCACGTCGCGTTGGTCAGAAACTTGAACATCGGTGATTGCGAGATTCAGTTTCGTGTTCGCAGCACCAAAGACACGGGGAATCATCGCGATTGCTGCGTGTTCTTTGGCTATCAGGACTCAAGCCACTTTTATTACTGTCACCTCGGTGCCAAGCCAGACCCGCACAGTGGTCAAATCATGATTGTCGATGACGCACCTCGACTCGCACTGACGACCAACGACAAACCAACGCCCTGGGACGATGATTGGCATGAAGTGCTGCTGCGCCGCGATACTCGTTCCGGTTTGATTGAGGTTTACTTTGACGACATGGCGACGCCACACATGAGTGTCGTGGACCATACCTTCGGCGAAGGCCGAGTCGGCATCGGATCGTTTGATGATCTCAATGAATTTGACGACTTCACGATCACGCGTTTGCCTTGAGTGACCAGGTGCCATGAGTGATCAGCAAAACACCACCGTGACGCAATGGGACGTCGATGTCGACTTCGACTTTGTCGCGGAACATCGCGTGCCGGCGGACCGGTCCGTTGAGTTGGAGGATGTGCCGACCAACTCGAAAGGTCCGTTTGACGAAAAGGCTCACGGCCAAGCCTTCACCGCAGCGACCGTGCCAAAAATCCGCGACCTGCAGTATCGGCTGTTCACCGAGCAGTCCCAGTCACTTTTGATCGTGCTGCAAGCACCGGATGCAGCCGGCAAGGATGGATTGATCCGAAAAGTTCTCGGCCAGATGAATCCTCAGGGATGTCGCACCTACCCTTTCAAAGTCCCCTCAGCGGTCGAGGCGTCTCATGACTTTTTATGGCGCGTCCACGCAGCGGCCCCAGCGGTGGGAAAAGTGTCGATCTTCAATCGCAGCCACTATGAGGACGTGCTCGTTGTCCGCGTGGAGGATCTGGTGCCCAAATCGGTTTGGAGCCAGCGTTATCAGATGATCAATGACTTCGAACGTCTATTGCATCATCGCGGCACCCGGGTCCTGAAGTTTTACCTTCACATCAGTCCTGGTGAGCAACTCGAACGATTCAAAAAACGGCTCGATGATCCTGCCAAACATTGGAAATTGAACGCGGGTGACTATGACGCCCGGCAGAAACGAGCGGCTTATATCGACGCCTATCAGGATGTGTTCAAAAAATGCAATTCAGACGATGCGCCGTGGCACATCATTCCTGCGGATCGAAAGTGGTACCGGGATGCGTCTGTGGCTGCGATTGTTCACGCTGAATTGAAACGAATGGACCCCCAGTTTCCTCCCGTTGACGCGAATCTTGACGAGATTCGACGGTTATATGAGCGGGAGGAGGCACTTTTGGAAAAAGACGCGTCAAGCTAAACCCAATGGCGAGGCGAGGAACCGATTGATGTCAAGAGCGAGTGCTGTCGGCTCGGTCGCAGCCGAGTCCTCATCGAACACGTTTATATCGAAACCGTTCCGTCGCTCCGCTATCCTCGTCCCGCGGCGAGGTGACACATTGAATTGGCGATGCTCAGCACCCTTGCTCAGATAACACTGCTCAGATGGCGCCACTTGGACACTCAAATGCTTAAGCCCGCGGGCGTGCCCTTCGATTCTCGTCTCCGATCCCAATTCTGATGACTTTTGACGCCCTCCCCCAAGCCGATCCGCCGATTCAGATCCAGCGAAATCCGACACGGCCCGTTGCGGTGGGGAACATTGTCATCGGGGACGGCAATCCGATCGCCGTCCAGAGTATGACGGCGACCAAAACACAAGATATTGATGCGACCGTGGCGCAGGCCGAAGCCCTCATGGCTCGCGGGGCGGGCGTGGTACGAATCGCCGTCGACAATGTTAAAGATGCCGCCGCTCTGGCTGAGATTCGAACGCAAACCAAAGCCAATCTGGCCGTTGATCTGCAAGAGAACTTTCGCATGGCCGAAAAGGTGGCACCGCATGTTGACAAGCTCCGGTACAACCCAGGTCACCTGTACCACCGTGATCGAAAGTTACCCTGGCAGGATAAGGTTCGTTACCTGATCGACGTCGCCGGGTCGAACGATTGCGCGGTTCGCATCGGTGTGAACTGCGGCAGTGTTGATCCAGCCAAAAAAGAAAAGTACGACGCGGACGATTCGATCACGCCAATGCTGGAATCAGCGTTGGAGCATTGCGAGCTGGTCGACTCGCTGGGTTTTCATCGCTTTGTCGTGTCGCTTAAGGACAGCGATCCCGCTCACGTGATCGATGTGAACACGCGTTTCGCATCGCAGCGACCTGACATTCCGTTGCACTTGGGTGTGACCGAGGCGGGAATGCCTCCCGATGGCGTGATCAAAACGCGTGTGGCGTTCGAACAATTGATCAGCAAGGGCATCGGCGACACGGTTCGTGTGTCGCTAACGCTACCCAATCCACGCAAACCCGAAGAAATTGATGCCGGTCGCGAAATCATCCAGGACATCTACGCAGGGCGTGTTCGCAGCGTCGTCAAATTCGATGACAGCAAACTCAATATTATCAGCTGCCCCTCCTGCAGCCGCGTAGAAAATGAAGCGTTCATTGATTTGGCCGAATCCGTCAAAGAAATGACCCGCTACGCCGGAGAGCATGCCATTACGATTGCGGTGATGGGTTGTCGCGTTAATGGGCCCGGTGAAACCGATGACGCGGACCTTGGTCTTTGGTGTGGGCCGGCCAAAGTCAATTTGAAACGAGGCACCGAGGCGCTGGGGGCGTTCGGCTATGACGAGATTTTGCCGGTGCTGCAGAAGGAAATCGACGAGCTAATCGAAGCTAGGAATAAACCCGCCCCCGCATCGTGACCGCTCGGTCCTCATCAAGCGGACTGGATCAGCCTATCCGTGTTTTGCTGATGGCCAGTTCGATGCACGGTGGTGGCAGCGAACACCAAACGGCACTGCTGGCAAAGCACCTCGATCGCAAACGATTCGAAGTGCACTTG
>JBCCJB010000075.1:0-13304 GCA_039028015.1 Planctomycetota bacterium | reverse complement strand
TTCATCGTTCGCAATTGCGTTAAGCGATATGGAACAGGTCGAGCCGGACTCAGTCAGGCTGAGATCAATCGCGTCGGAGTCAGTTGTTGTGTGATCAGTCGAGCTCAATCGAAAAGGCTTGGTGTCATTCAGCGGAACCATTTCGGGTGCTTCACCCAGGATGACGTGCGCGTTGGCTCCGCCGTAACCAAATCCGTTGATCCCGGCCAGACGCGGTTGATCTCCCCGACGCCAATCTTCCAGCGTGGTAGGCACCCTTAGGTTCCAACGCTCGAAATCGATTTCCGGATGCGCTTGCTGCAAATGAAGATGCGGTGGCAGTTGTTGGTGGTGCAATGACAATGCCACCTTGATGACGCTGGTGATACCTGCGCCCGCTTCCAAATGACCCACGTTGGTTTTGACAGAACCAATGCGGCACGGTGTTTGGTCGACACCGCGATCTTGACGTGCTTTGCCGATTGCTTCCGCTAATGCCGACGCTTCGATCGGATCGCCCACCGACGTGCCGGTGCCGTGAGCTTCGACGTAGCTGATCTGGGCCGGATCGACACCCGCGTTTTGGCACGCTTGAGCCACCAATCGTTTCTGCTGCGCACCGCTTGGAACCGTCAAACCAGGTGTTCGCCCGTCCTGGTTCAATGCCGTGCCTCGGATCACGCAATAAACACGATCACCGTCGGTATGTGCGCGCGACAGAGGTTTCATCAAAACCATGCCCGCGCCCTCGCTGCGGGCGTAGCCATTGGCGCGGGCGTCAAACGTTTTGCAACGTCCATCGGGTGAGAGGACACCGAGTTGGCTAAACGCGATAAAGAAATCCGGCAGGATTAACGCGTTGACGCCACCTGCCAGCGCCGCTTCCGCATCACCATGCCAAATGCTTTGACAGGCCATGTGCAAGGCGACTAATGACGAGGAGCATGCCGTATCAACCGCGACCGATGGTCCCCGTAAGTCGAAGCAGTATGAAATTCGATTGGCGGCAATGCTGGTTGACGAACCGGTGTTGCTGTACGGCCCGATTTCGCCGCGATCATGCACGTCCAAACCCGCAACCGCGTAGTCGATGCTGCTGATGCCGGTGAAGACACTGACGGGTTTTCCAGCGATCGATTCATTCGGGATCCCCGCGTCTTCGATCGCGCGATACGTGACCTCTAGAAGCATCCGCTGCTGAGGATCCATCGCGGCTGCTTCGCGTGGCGAGATTTGAAACAGCGTCGGATCAAAGCCATCGAGATTGCGAACGTAGCCGCCCCACTGGCTTCGCGTTTTGCCCGGAACGGCTTCTCCCGGACGATAGAACTGGCCGCGATCCCATCGATCGTCAGGCGTGGTTGTGATCGCGTCGCGTCCCTCGGCCAGCAATTGCCAAAACTCGTCGGGACCATTGGCATCGCCCGGTAAGCGACAACCAATGCCGACGATTGCGATCGGCTCGGGCGGTTCAAAAGGAAACGGATTGGTCGCACGCGGGCGACCAAACGGCAAGGGCGCATTCATGGAGATCAATCATGTGAATGGACAAACAAGCTGACGACGGCGTTGTGCGACGCCAGCTAACGTTCTCAAAACATTGCGTTGGACGATGGGACCCGACGACAAAATGCATCGATGGCCCTGGTCACGTCGATGTCCGTTCGATTGCGGATAAGTCATCACGCAAGCGTGGATATCTATTTTGTCGGTTGTGCGGATAAGAAGACTCAATCGAGTTGCGACGAAAATTCCTTTTCGCGGGCAACAATTTACCGCTGAGACGGATGACGATAACCCACCGAACAGGCTGACCAACTCGGCGCAACCGTTTCAGACTAACGCGATGGCGTGCTAGAGATTCCGTAAAGCCAGCGTGGGCGGCATCTTGGCAGCCCGCATGGACGGTCCAATCGCACCTAAAACGCCGATGAAAAGTCCGATCGCCAGGCCGCGAAGCCAGAGCCCGGGACCGATGCTGGGCGCGAGCACACCGCTGGCCGCATCGGAATGCGAAAGCGCCACCAACAACACGCTGGCACCAATGCCACCCAAAATCGTTGCGATTACCGCTAACGCAATCGATTCCAACAGAATCACCGCTGAGACACGCTTCATCGTCCAGCCGACGGCTCGCAAGATTCCGATCTCTCCCGTTCGCTCCATTACGCTGGTCATCATGGTGTTGAGCGTGCCAATGGCACCGACAATCAATGCAATCGCTGATGTCATCCATGCCATCGCTCCCGCCATTTGCATTCGCGTGTCCGATTCGACGAACGCATCCGTTGGCAGTGCCAACAACTTGGGATCGGTCGATTCGATGGCGCCGGTAACTTCATCAATGTCCTCGGGTGGCACGTCGTCGTTCACAGTGACATTGATATAGGTGATTTGGCCTTCTCGACCGGTCAGCTCTTGCAAAGATTCCAGAGGCGCGATGATTGAGCCGTTTTCCCAGACGCTCGACGTTTCAAAAATGCCACCGATTTGGAACGGCTGGTCAAAAATGTTGATGACGTCGCCGGCGTTCAACTCCGTCCGCTGCGAGACATTCTGGCCAAGATAGATCGACGGCAATTCGTCGGATGCTGACGATGCGATCATCCGATAATCGGCAAACATCCACGAATCAATTGGCATCCCCATCGCCGGGATACCGAACACTTGCTGGTCTTCCAACGAAAGCGTTTCCAACAGCACGCCAACGGTTCGGTGCACACCCGGGCACGCATCAACGACGCGGACAAATCGATCTGGCAATGAACTACTAAGCCGATCGGCCGAACCTTCGCGAGTCACCACGATATCAACGCGATGCGATTGGTACACATCACGAAACGATTCGGTGAATCCACTCGCGACACCCGACAACGCCATCACGGAACCGATCGCGGTGGCCAGAGCCATGATCGTCATCGCGGTGCGAAAACGTCGTCGCAAAAGGTTCTTTGTGATCAGCGAAAAAAACGACATAGCAGAAAGCCTATCCGAAAACGTAATAGCCGAACGCGTCAGCGTCGGGCCGCATTGGCAAACCATCGCAAAATTGAGGCCCGAGGCTTACACGATCGGCTGACAGATTGCCGAGCTATTTCGCTTCGCTGTCGGGCAGGCTCTAAATGCGTTCGGTTAAGCCCCGACGTTTAAGTTCCGCGACCGCTTCGCGGACACGTTCTTCGGAACGTTTGGGCGCGACTAATGTGGCATCGCCCGTCTGAACCACGATCAAGTCTTCCGTGTCGATCGTGACGATCACGTGATCCGGATCGCCATGAACAATGCAGCCGCGACTATCGATATTCACATGCGTCCCGACGGCCACGTTGCCAACGTCATCGGTTGGGTGCAATCGTGAAACCGCTTGCCAACTGCCGACATCATCCCAATCAAAAGGTGCGGGAATCACAAGCACACGTTCGTGTCGTTCCATCACTGCGTAATCGATGGACTTGCCTTCGATCGATTTGAATTCATTTTCGAGCGTCGACGCGAACGATCGCGTGCCGATTGAGGCAGCGATGGTTTGCAAATGATCGTGCATGATCGGTTCATGTTTGCCGAGCGCCTCGAGGATCGTGGCCGCCCGCCACATAAAGATGCCGCTGTTCCAATAAAACGTTCCCGCTCGCACGTACGACTGGGCCGTCTCCGCATCGGGTTTTTCGCGAAATTGCTGCACGTTTAGGACTTCGGATTCCCTAACGGCCTCGCCTGATTCAATGTAGCCAAACGATTCGGCCGGATAAGTTGGCCGAATGCCGAAGGTGATGATGGCGTCGGGATGGTTTTCGAGCGTGTCTTGACCCAAGTGCGCCGCCTTGGCAAAAGCATCATGATCGTGAATCACATGATCAGCCGGGCAAACGAGCATCACGCCTTCCGGATCATCAGCAGCCACAATTGCGGCGGCGAGTCCCACACAAGGTGCTGTGTCACGTCGACAAGGTTCACCAACAATATTTTCAGGTGGTAATTGCGGCAGTTGATTGGCGATGGCTTGCACCAAATGACGTGCGGTGATCACGTGCGTTCGCTCGGCCGCAACCAATGACTGCAGCCGGTCGCACGTTGCTTGAATCATTGTTCGCGGCCCAGCCAGTGGCAGCAGCTGCTTGGGTCGCTGATGACGCGATGCCGGCCAAAATCGAGTGCCGCTGCCGCCGGCCATCACAATTGCGTGAAGCATAAAATATTCAAGAATCGAAAGAACTAAAGAACCGCCAACGTTCTACTGATCGCAGCACGACTGGACGAGACCACATCGAATTGTTGTGTGTGATCCTCGTCGCAGCGCCCCGAGGTCACGTCAACGCTTTGACCACACGCTGAACAACCGCTTCGATGGCCGCTTGCGTGTCGATGTCGGCGTGATTGGGTGAGTCAATCTCTTCGCCGCCGGTGACTGATGGAACGGATCGGTTTCCGTGCGAGTTCAGTGACGTGTCAGGGACTTGATTAACAACGTCATGAACCTGGGTCGCGATCAACCGTGCTGCTTCTTGAATCTTGGCACGTTGACTTTCCGTCATCGGAACCTGTCCTGGTCCAAGATCCCATCCCCGGGCAGCAGCCCCGGCACGAAAGCCAGCGGGAAACTCAGCCAGACCGATCATCGCATCAAACAACGGAATCAATTGATACTGCAGCCGCATTGCTTCGGCCACATCACCGGCAACGACTCGCCGATGAATTGCACGCGTCAATTCAGGTACAACACCGCTGGTTGCGTTGGTGCCGCCATCAACGCCCGCGATCAAGAACGGCGCCAACGAAGCGTCCCAACCAGTCAAAAATGAAAAGTCATCGCGAATGGGGCGGATCGCGGCCATCATTCGCATCAAGTTTGGCAGGTCACCCGAGGAATCTTTCAGGCCGATGATTCGGGGATATTCCGAAGCAAGCCGAATGACCGAATCCACTTCGATGGGCGATGCAAACAGTGGAATGTTATAGAGCGTGACATCGACGGAAACTTGGGAGGCGATCTCCGAAAAGTAGGCTTCGACGCCCTCGCGACTTAGCGGATAGTAATACGGCGCCACGATGGCGACGGCGCGGACGCCCAGTTCCCCATAGTGCTCGCATGCCTCAATCGTCTCTCGGGCATTGGCCTCCGCGGCGCCGGCAAGCACGGGCACGCGACCAGCGGTCTGATCGACGACAATGCGAACGATCTCGCGACGCTCTGCTTGGTTGAATCTGACAAACTCGCCCGTGCTGCCGTTAGGATACAGACCATCGACGCCGTGCTCGATCAACCAGTCGACGTAGCTGCGGAGCTGCTGTTCATCAACGCGGCCTCGATAATCGACCGGGGTCAAATTGGGGGTCAGGATGCCTGTGATGCGGGAGGACGAATCCATGGCGGCAATTGGCACCACGGATCAGGCGGGCCTTGGGTGAGGGAGGGCAGAAACGAGCGGACAGAGATGGGGGAAGACACAGACCGGCTCGAAAGTCTACGTCACGCCCGCGCCACTGTGGATGTCCTTTCGAGCATGGCCTCGGCCCGCGCCAAAAGGTTGTCAATGTCGCTCGAACCCATGTCCAAATCGTCATTGGCGGTTGCGACAAATTCTGCCATGCAGTGCTGACAGGCGACGGTCCGGCCCAACAATTCGGCACGCACATCGATGCGACGTCCACATGTTGGACACTGTTGGTGAAAGCGAATGGACATGACCGACTCCTGAGCAGATAAGACGCCCCGTAGTACGGGCCGCGTAGAGAATCTGTTTACGGAAAAATAGTAGCCTCAAAATGATGATAATGCAATATCGCTTCACTTCGGGGCGCAGATTTATGCTCGACTTGAGCAGTGTAGGCAGACTCGCCCGACGCGACAACGCTTTCAACAGGACCCACGCGGTGGCCTGACAGCGGTTGCCAATCCAGTCATTGGCGGTTCGACTGACGTCTGTTTTGTCGCACTTCTCCTATGTGTTCGCGAAATGACTCCATCCGTCTTGTTTGTATGCATGGGCAACATTTGCCGATCTCCGGCGGCCGAAGGCGTGATGGAATTTGTCGCCAATCAGCAAGACATTTCCATTCAAGTCGATTCCGCGGGCACGCACGACTACCACACTGGCGAGCGGGCCGACCGGAGGATGCGGGCGGCGGCTCAACGTCGCGGGATTGATTTGACGTCGCGGGCGAGAGCGGTCACGCCCGAAGATCTTCGTCCGGGCACGTTCGACGCTGTGGTGGCCATGGATGATGAGAACATGCGAAATCTGGAGGCCTGCTACCGCTCGCATGCGTCGGATGCACTGCCGTCGCATGTTCGGCTACTGAGTCACTGGCTCGACAACGACAGTGAGTTTCCTCGCGAGGTGCCAGATCCCTACTACGGCGGAGACGACGGATTCGAGCTGGTGCTGGACATGCTGCAGGCGGCATGCCCAGCTATCCTGGAAGAACTTGGTAATACCAGTGCGGCGTCCGCGGATTAACGATCATGTGTTCTCGACATCGATACGGTCTGGCCTTGATTGGGCGAACACCTGCCAAGTGCGGACCGGTTTGGTTTTGGCTTGGCCTGAGTTTGGCAAGCGGAATCGGTCATGACTCAGCCGGCGCCGCCGAGGCAACACTGACGTTTGTTGATGGAAAACAGACGGTCACCAATGTCCAGGTGTTGAGCGTCGATGAAATTGTCGTTGATGAAGATGGCAGTCCGCGGCAGCTTTCGTCCGAACAACTCCAGCGTTTGAGTACGGAGCAGCCAGCAAAGACCCCACCTCAGCAGTCTGTGGCGTTGCGTAATGGATCTCTGATTCAAATCGAGTCGGTCGACTGGCAACCGGATTCCAGCGAAATTCAGATCCGGCCGCGACGCCAACCGGTCGTCTCCTTGCCAGTCAGCCAACTAGCGGCGATTCGATTCCGACGACCATCGGCTGCCGTCGACGCCGCCTGGTTGGGCTTGTTAGCGTCTCCTATTCGATCGGATGTTGTCGTAGCCCGACGCGACGACGCCAATTTGGAACCCATCGAAGCCACGATCATTTCGGTGAGTCGATCCGGAGTGACGTTCGCACTGGCGGGACGCGAAATCACGGCACCGTTGGACAAGATCGAAGGGCTACTGTTGGGCACGACGGGAGCGATTGAGCCGATCCGTTCGCCACCCGTCACGATCACGGATGTTTACGACAGCCAATGGTTGGCCGACGACATTGCGTTGGTGGGCACGCAGTCGGTGCCCAAACTTCAAATTGACATCGCGGGGGCGACTCACGAATTGGCCTGGGACCAAATACGATCGATCACTTTCAAGACCGGTATTTTTGAGATGGTCGATGCCGAAGTTGTCGATGCCACCTACTCGCCGATCGGTTCGCCTGAGTCGTTTCGAGCCAACACATTGTTGAGCGAATGGTTCCATCCGCGACAAAGTCGAGCCCTGGCCCTGGGGGGCGGTGCGTCGATTCGATATCGCGTGCCCTCCGGTTACAGCAAAGTCGTCGGGTCAGTTCGACGTGATGATCAGGTTCGGCAATTCGCCGACACACCGGTACAAGTTGTTATTGGCGACGGCGAAACTTGGCAGCAAGTGCTGACCGACCGAGAAGTGTTGGGTTTTGAGTTGCCACTCGCTGATGCCAAGTTCTTGACCTTATCGGTGCAACGAGGACCCGCCGAAGGAATTGGTGACCAAGTGATTTGGGACAACGTGCGATTGATCAAATGATGCAGTCAGCAATCTGTTCGATGGGACGTTGGCTGATGTCGTTCAGTCACGCTGCTCCTACCTGCGTGTCTGTGATCACGTGCGTCATTGTGATTGCCCGCGTTACGGTGCTGCCGAGTGTCAGTGCGACCGGTGCCGAGGCGTTGCCAAGCGTGCTCGCTGATGCGGAATCCAAGCGAATCAGCGGAATCCAAACCGCAATGCCTTCAACGGTTTGTGTGTTTGTTCCCGGAGGTGCTGGTGGCGGCAGCGGCGTTTTGATTTCGCCTGATGGTTACGCTTTGACCAATTTTCATGTGTCGAGTCCCGCCGGAACCTACATGCGATGCGGTTTGGCCGACGGAAAGATCTATGATGCCGTGATTGTGGGAATTGATCCGGTCGGCGATCTCGCCATGATCCAATTGCTGGGCCGAGATGACTTCCCCGTTGCTGAATTTGTCGACAGCCGTCGTGTCCGCGTGGGCGATTGGTGCTTTGCGATTGGCAACCCATTTCTGCTGGCGACCAATCTCCAACCAACGGTCACCTTTGGCATCATCAGTGGAGTCTCGCGGTACCAGTATCCATCTGGAACCCTGTTGGAATATGCCGATTGCTTTCAAACCGATGCTTCGATCAATCCTGGCAATTCGGGCGGCCCACTCTACGCCGCCGACGGTCGACTCATCGGTGTGATTGGGCGTGCATCGTTCGAAAAACGAGGTCGCGTCAATGTTGGCGTTGGCTACGCGATTTCGGGCAATCAAGCCCAGAACTTTTTGGGCAGTTTGCGTTCCGGTCGCATTGTTGATCACGCCACGTTGGGCGCGACGGTTGGCACAGATCCCGATCAAGGCGGTGCCCGCGTCACCAATATCTTGGAATCGTCCGATGCGTACCGACGTGGCATTCGATACGGCGACGAAATCCTCGAAATCGACGGTCGCATCGTTCAGACGGCTAATGATGTCCAGAATGTGCTTGGAACTTTTCCCGCACGATGGCGTGTTCCGATCACGTATCGCCGTGGTGGCAAAACGATGCAAACGCTGGTTCGTCTTCGCAGTGTGCATCGCGAGGACGAATTACTGGAAAAGATGAAAGCGGCATTGCCCCCTCCGCCTCCGGTGGAACCCAAATCACCGGACGAAGAAGAGGAATCCGAACTGCCAAACGACAACGACCCGGCGGATCGATTGCCGGGCTCCGAACAGAAATCAGGCTCAGAACAGAAGTCAGGGCCAGAACAAAAGACTGAACCTGGGCAGGAAAAGGAAAAGCAGTCTAACAGGCCGCGAGCCACCGAATCCCAATTAAAGGATGCAGCCGGGAAACCGATTCCCGATCAGGCCGCTCGGCGAATTGAGGAGCGTCGTGGGTTTGCGAACTACTTTTTTAATCGCCAACAACAGGCCAAATTTATCGATCAACTACGCAGTCAGTTTTCTGATGCCATTCGGCCCCGGGACTTGGCTGCCGTCTGGACGATTGAAGCGGAGATCGCTGGCGACGACGGATCCTCAACCGACGTGGAGCTCATCGTAGGTGAGGACCAGATCCGTTGGTCATCGGCGGATCAATTGCTGACACCCGAGTCCGAAGATGATTATGTATTGGGTATTGATGGACGTTCGGTAATCGGGCTTTTGGCAGGCCTAAACGCGATTCGCAAAATGATTGTTTTGGGACCTGAGAAGTTTGGCGAAACGTTTGCCTGGGGTTCCGCGCCGCTGACTGGCGAGCGACCGCTACGGGATATCGTCGTCGGGATCGACGGCGGACTGGAGCACTGGTTTTATGGACATCCCGATGCGGCTCGTATCGAGGTGGTCGAAGTGTTCGCCGATCGTGATGGTGATCCGGCGGAAGTTTGGATCGACATGACATCAGATCAGATACCGTCCCAGGTCACGCTCAAATACGGTTTGGACACGATCACGGAAGTCACCATCAAGTCGTGGAAGATGAGCAACGCCGCACCATGAGCTGTTTCGCCCTTGCGGATTTGCATTCGGGATCCAAACGTCCCAGGTCTCGTCAACAACGAATTGGTTGTTGCCGATTCGTTGCTGTTTGCGTGACGCTGCTTTCTGGGTTGGCGTCCAATCATGTGTTGGCACAGCCATCGATTGCCCGTTCCGTCGCTTCATCGCAGCAGCAATCGGTCAAGATTTATGGTGCGGGTGGTTTGGGCGGCCTCGAGACTTACCAAAGCGGTTTCTTAGTCTCACCAGTCGGTCACGTCGCAACGGCATGGAGCTACGTTCTGGATGTCGATCCGATTGTCGTGTTATCCGATGGACGACGTTTTGAGTCCACCATTGTTGGGTTTGAGCCGGCTTTGGAGCTTGCCGTTTTGCAAATCGACGCGGATGAGTTGGGCAGTGAATCGTTGCCGTTTTTTGCTGTCGGTGCTGATGGGAATGCACTGCAGAAACAAAGCGATGCACCAAAGTGGGGCGACCCTGTTTACGCAATCAGCAATTTGTTTGGCATCGCGTCGGGGCCGGAGCCACCGAGCGTGATGCAGGGTCGCATCGCTGCGACGACCAAACTGGATGCGCGACGCGGTACCTTTCAAACACCGTATCGCGGTGACGTTTTCTTGCTTGATTTGGTCGCGAATAATCCTGGTGCTGCCGGTGGAGCGCTTGTTAGAGCCGACGGAACGCTCATCGGAATGCTGGGCAAAGAACTTCGCGATCGCGGAACCGGTGTTTGGGTCAACTATGCGATTCCAGCCTCAGTCCTACGCGCACCAATTGGCGATATCATCGCGGGACGGAAATCGGTGTTGCCCGATGATGAGCCTGTCTTGCCCCGAGATCAGTCGCACAGTCTCGCAACGCTTGGTTTAGGTCTGGTTCCTGATGTGATGGAAACGACGCCTGTGTTTGTCGACTTCATCAATGCAAAATCGCCAGCCGAACGAGCTGGCGTGCGGGTTGATGACTTGATCTTGCTGATCGATGGGCAACGCGCGGCACATCAGCGTGAGCTGCGGGAACGGCTGAGCCGAATTGACCGCCGTGACAATGTTTCTCTGGTCGTGCAGCGTGGCAACGACATTCTCAATTTGGTGATTCAGCCGTGATGATGCTCAAGCACGCTTGCGTGTTGATTCTCTTGGTCGGTGCCATGACACGTCCGGCAATCGCACAGCTTTCGGGGTCGGACGCTGGCGCGATCGCCAATTACGAAGATCAGCTGGCACGACAAATACGCGGTGCTGCTGAGTCAGTGCTTCCATCGATTGTCACCATCGAGGTGGTTGGTGTGCTGCAAGCCGCCGCGGAGGTGCAGCAAGACGCACCGACGTCGGGCGTTTTGTTGTCTCGGGACGGTCATGTGCTGACATCGTCTCAGGTACTCCGCGGAAACGCCGCCAGCATCTTGGTGGTGTTGACGGATGGTCAACGGGCGGCGGCAACGATTGTCGCGCGGGATGAGCATCGTGACCTAGTGTTGCTGCAGTTCGATCCGTCATCGATTCAAAACAATCAACGTCTCCAGCCCATCAATTTGTTCGACGTTTCATCAGATGCACTGGGCGACGCAGGTGTCCAGGCCGGCGATCTTACCGTCGGTCAAACGATGATTGCCGTGGCTCGATATGGTCGCGACGGTGTCCCTCTGGTCAGTTCGGGGATCCTTTCGGCGGTTGATCGTCTTGATGGCATCGCATTACAAACCGATGCGCGGGTGTCGCCCGCTTTTTACGGCGGACCGTTGATCGATTTGCGTGGGCGTTTCGTCGGCGTTTTGATTCCAGCGACCGGCGGCAATGAAGATCCCACCGCTTGGTATGACTCGGGGATTGCATTCGCGATTCCTGCGGAAACCATTTCTAAAAACTGGACGCGATTGCGTGATGGTGAGACGATTCGTCGTGGTTTGGTTGGCTTCGTCGTCGGCGATCGCGATCCGTATGCGCCAGGCACGTCGATATCGGCGGTGCGAAAACGAAGTCCCGCCGAAGAATCGGGACTCGCGGTGGGTGATGAATTGATCGCCGTGGGTGGCCGTCCGGTTGCTCGACGACAGGACGTCAAGCTGGCCTTAGGACGATTTGATGCGGGCGACGTTGTCGACATCGAGTTTCAGCGTGATGAGCAAACGAGATCGATCGAGGTCACGTTGGCCGAATCGATTCCACCGCTTCAGCCAACTCGGCTTGGGATTGTGGTGACATCGACCGAATCTGAAATCCAAGTCACGGGCACCATCGCGAATCTTCCCGCCGAATCAAAGCTTCTGGTTGGTGACGTGATTCGGCGTATCGATGACTCTGACGTCTCCGGCGTCGATGCCCTACGCAAACAGCTTTGGACGCACGATCCTGCCGAACCGCTGTTGCTGACGATTGACCGTGCAGGTGTCAGTGAATCGATCGAAATCGTGCCACAGTTAATCGACGGTCCCATCGATCCACTGACAGCTCAGTCGCAACGACTTGAGTTGTCGACTTCAAAGATCGCGGATGACGAACTTGCACAGATTTCTTGGCAAGTCGAGTCATTTCGACTGACGGATGTTGAGAACCCGGCGGCTTTACTTCATCCCAAGGTGCAGGACGATAATGAGGTCGACGATCCGCGATCGCTCGGATTGCTGACAATCGTATTACCGCCGGGCAAACGAGACCCATCTGAGTTTTTGCAAGACTGGATTGATGTGGCGCGTCGGGCTGGCGTCGTGGTTCTCGCGATCGCGTCTTCCAGCGAAGGGCGTTGGAAACCCGCCGAAATTGATTCGATCGGCAAACTGGCCGCAGCCGCGACACGGTCCTCCAACGTCGACTCGGCTGCGGTGGTCGTTGCGGGACCGTCCGTCGTGAGTGGCGAAAGCGAACCCGGCCCCGCGGACTCAGTCGCGATCGCGGCATCGCTAGCATCAAACGGTATCTTTAGTGGCCTTGCGATCCATCCCAGCAGCCGTCCGCCGGCGGTTCGACTCTCTAGTGAAAGCGACTTGATGATGCTGCGAGTGTTGGTGCGTCTTGGTAACAACGACATGCTCCCGAGTTGGTCCGGGACCCTTCGCCAGTTAGGATTCCCAATTCAGACACAATCAAGTGTGACCAAACGTGAATTGCTTGATTGGACGATGTCACTGCTTGTGCTCTGACATTGACGCCACCAACCAAAACAGATGTGCCGTTACCGCATCGAGAACAAACGCAAACGCACAGCACGTCACACTCTCGTGGCGGCACAACTGCGGTGCGAACCAGAACCAAATGACCTCCAAAGGAAAGCATCGATGATCAACGTGTTTGGTAAGAAACTCAACGCAACGCGAACCCTGTTCGCTTGTGTTTTTGCGATTGGGATGTTGTTGACGATGAGTGATAGCGCTGCCGCTGAAGTCGTTGAGATTCGTCAGTACATCTTGGGCGACAATGGCGATGCGTCGGCGTTGGATGATTTTTTGGGTGGTGCGTTGATTCCAGCGCTCGAGCGTCTGGGTGTCGGTCCCGTCGGAGCGTTGTATCCGCATCCATCGGACGAGAATAATTCCAAATCGGTTTTTGTGCTGATTCCGTATGCGGATGCCAATCAAGTCGATGCGACTCGAATGGCGTTGCAGCAAGACAACCAATTTCTGACCGATGGCAAAGCGTATTTGAGCCGTGGTGCTCAAG
>JBCCJB010000074.1:0-13311 GCA_039028015.1 Planctomycetota bacterium | reverse complement strand
GTCACGTCGTCGTGGGCGAATCGCGACACCCGTCCGTTGATGGTCCGTCATCATTCGTGGTTAACCAATTTTTGGGGAATTAATGCGATGCTTCCTGTTCATTGTCGATGCCCTTTCGCACGACGTTGTCAAATCACTGATCGAGCTCGGAAAGGTTCCGCACTTAAAAACGTTGATTGAATCTGGTGGTCGATTGTCGCCATGCCTGTCCATTTTTCCGTCAATCACACCGGCGGCGACCTGTTCAATCATGACGGGGACCCATCCCATCCGGCACGGCATAGAGGGTGCGTGCTGGCTCGATCGAGGCAATCAAGAGCTGGCTTACTTTGGTGACGATATTCAGCTCGCGTTGCAGCGAGGTCTTTTCAATTACGTGATCGATTTCGGCGATCGGCTGAATTTTGATCGGCTCAAAGTTCCGACGCTGTTTCAACAACTTGACGCGATCGGTATCGATTCACTTTCGGTGAATTCGATGTGGTTTGCCGGACCACATCAGCATGTTCGCACCACGCCGCTCGCATTGAAGTTGGGCGTTGGGCAATTGCCCGATCGAGTGGGAGGTCCCAAGTTTATGAAGCTGGGATCGTTTGTTGAAACGCTACCCGATGGCGTGCCCGAGCAGCCATCACCATCGATCGTCAATCGATACGGCTTCACCGATCAAATCAGCATTGATTGTTTGCTCGACGTTGCCCGACACGGACAGTTCCCGCCGATGACGGTTGGCTACTTTCCGGAAAATGACGATATCGGACATCAGGAGGGGCTTCGCGACGCGGCTGATGTCGCGCTCGTTCGATTCGATCAATTTCTGGGCCAGTTTGTTGAAGTGTTGGGTGGCTGGGACACAGTCGGAACGGACAATCGAATTTTGATTGTGGGCGATCACAGTCAAATCGAATTTGGTGATGACGGACCCAATGTGTTGCGGCTTGACGAGTGGTTGCAATCGTTTGATCAGGCGTCCGTTGCAACAGGTTGGACCAAACCGCAGCAGTTATTCATTTGCCCAAACATGAGAGCGGCGGCGATTTACCTTCGTGATGCCTCTGACCTGGAGTTTCGATCACGGGTGATCGATCGATTGCTGGAATCAACTCAAATCGCGATCGTCGCCTATGAAGAAAGCGGAACCGTAGAAGCCGACCCATTTGTTTGTGTCCAAGATCCCTTTGGACGCAGCTTCCGATTTCGTCGAGCGGATCCCAATTCAGCGAATTGGTCAGACGATTTTGGTAACCACTGGTATCTCGACGGCGATCCGCTCTGTCTTGGTCTCGTCGGTGACGAAAAGGGTGGATTTCGTGAGACCGACTTTGCCAACCCGTTAGAGCGACTGGCATCTGCTTTCGTCAAAGGTTCCAACCCGATTTGGATCAGCGCTCAAACGGATACCGAGTTCGCGTGCGATGGTCAAAGCACGCATCCCGGCGGCAGTCATGGTTCGCTGCACCGAATTGATTCCACGGCAGCTTTAGTGACGAGCGGAGGCATCGATTGGTCGGTGATTCCCAATGCTGACCGACCTCGGATTATCGATGTCAGTAGCTTGTGTCAGGCCATGTTTGAAAGCTGATTTGATCGCAGCCAACGTCCGCCAGGAAAACACCCCACACACTCACACCATCACCGATTCCGATTGTGGAGTCTCAGCCTTGCTTCGCCACCGCGACGATACGATCAAGCGAGCGCCACGCAGGTAGAGGAAATAAGACCATACCCACGAAAGAAACACGAAGACGCGGTTTCGCATGCCGTTGAGAAACAGAATGTGGACAAACAACCACCCGAGCCATGCAATCGTGCCCGTGAGTTTGATCTTGCCGACTTGCAGCACCGCTCGCCGCCGACCGATCGTCGCCATCTGGCCTTTGTCGAAGTAACGAAATGGTTTTGCGGGTGGGTCGTTCTTTTTGGCGAGTCGATTGGCGATCGACCGCCCAACGTACTTACCTTGCTGAATCGCTACGGGCGCGACGCCCGGCAATTGATTGCCTTTCTGGTCTCTGGCCGCGGCCATATCACCAATCACAAACACATTGGGATGATCGGGAAGCGATAGGTCCGGCCTGACCATCACTCGTCCACTTCGATCGCACTGACCCCCCAATTGTTTCCCCAGTGGGCTGGCGGCAACGCCCGCTGCCCAAATGACCGTGGCCGCAGGGATGAACTGGTCGTTGATTTGCACGCCATCGGCTGAAATCTCATCGACCAATTGATTCAAATGAATGTTGACACCCATTTCACGCAATGCCCGCGCGGCATAGTCGGAAAGCGATGGATCGAAACTTGCCAACAGACGGCCGGCACCTTCCATCAAAATCACGTTGGACGATGCCGGGTCGATCGAATTGAAATCACTGCGGAGCGTCTTATTGGCCATCTCTGCGATCGCACCGGCCAACTCGACACCGGTTGGACCACCACCGACGACCACAAAGGTCATTTGCCGTTTTCGTTCCGACTCGTCAGGCTCTTGCTCTGCTTTTTCAAATGCCGACAGCACGCGTCGGCGAATCTCGGTGGCCTGTGCGATTGATTTCAATCCGGGCGCGTGGTCTTCCCACTGATCATTGCCGAAATAACTGACGCCGGCACCGCATGCGAGCACCAAGTAATCGTACGACAGATCGCGGTCGCGGATATGAATCCGCTGCGACTCCACATCGATCTGATCGACCTCGGACATGATCGTTCGAACGTGATCATATTTGGCGAGAATGGACCTGATCGGGCATGCGATATCTGAAGGATCCAGCCCCGCCATCGCGACTTGATAGAGCAATGGCTGAAACAAATGGTGATTGCTGCGATCAATCACGGTCACGTCGCAGTGCGGTGTTCGGCCCAGACGTTTGGCGACTTCCAAACCGGCAAAGCCACCGCCAACGATGACGACGTGCGGACGATCATTTAGAGACAGATTAATCGGAAGCCCCAACAGAAAATGAGACACAAAACGTGATGGCAAATTCACCGGCATTGTCACCAAAACCGTCTGAATTCGGCCAAGTCCAGCTGTCGATCGAGACTGCGTTGGCAGGCCTAGATTCTTGCCCATGGAACGGTAGACCACCGCGAACCCCGCGATGGTCACCGACCCGTCAGTGCATCTCGCTGGGTGCGTCTTGAAGATCCGCAGCGTGCCGCTGGATCGTCTCTCGATCTCGGCCCTGATACTGCCCGGCCACATTTTGCCAACGCAAACCGATACGCCGGTATTCGCCGACACGGTTGCTCTGGCGAACCTCAAGTTCATCCTTTGCGGCCAACGACAACTTACGGTCGGATGATTCCGACAGCAGCGAAAGGCCCTCGTCCCAGCGATTCAGGTGCAAACAAAGCACTCTCCCGGCGAGTCCACGGCCACGCTCGCTATCGCGCAGACGTGCCAATTCATCGCGAGTGGGCAGCGTCGCGACGCAATCACGCAGGGCTTGCCAACGCGACGTCGATTCGTCGGCACCGATCAGCGGCAGGATGCGGTCACCGGACAATAAAAACGCATCGATTCCGATCAGTCGATGAGCCGTCATCAGGCGATCGAGGCACTCATTGGCCTGGTTGATCATTTGCAAAAGATCATCCGTGCGATCGATGCGGTTGCGGGCGGACACCCAAGAACGCACGAGCGATTCCGCATCGGCGTCAGTCCACTCCGTTGGGTTTTCCGGGCTGGCAATGCCGTGCCGCTGAGCCACCGTCTCAAAATCATCCACCAACCAAGATGCTTCTGCTATGAGACGATTCGCGGTCGCCGTTGATACCGCGTTTGTCGATGCGAGTTGTTGCCACTCATCAATTAACGTGGCTGCCGAATCGACGTTGAATCGACGTTGAGCGTTGTTGGTTGACCGCCACAAGTCTTCGATCTGCTCTGACGTTGATTGATTCGACAAACTCGTGACGGGAATCGCGGCCAATGCTTCCGCGTTAGCGGCTTGAGTCGAAACATCGCTTGGATTCATCGACGTGCCATCACCGGGTGATGATTCAAACTCTGCGGCGATCGCTTCCATCTCGGCAGCGACGATCGCTTGCATGCGATCGGCTGATTCAGCATCCGTTGATGCAACTGACTTCGTATCCAAGCTTTTGCTGGAAGTGTTCAAGACTTCGTTCTTGATATCTGATTCGGATTCGCTGATCGCGACTTGGGATGGCTTATCGATTGGAACGATCGGCATCGGGTCTGGTTTGATTTGCAGATCATGCGAAAGAGACTCGCGCGGTAATGTTGGTGACGGTGAGGCGATTTGAGTTTTGACATTCCGATCACCAGCCGTGTTCTTGACCAGCGAACTCGCTTCGACGCTCTCCGAATCGATCGTAGCCGTTGAATGGCTCGCACGCGTTCGCTCGAACCGAACTGGGTCGTGGTTCCACAATCCCCAGCACCAAATTAGCAGCAGGCACACAGCAACGATCCCAGTCGTCATGACGGCGGGCTGGCGAAACCAGCGACGAAAACGTCGACGACGGATTCGATGGGCACGGAATTCCGCCACCACCTCTTCCGCTTCAAAGCGATCGAACCATAACGAGTCCGTGATCGCTTCAGGGGCGATGACGTCTTGTTCGGGTACCTCTGGAACGATCGAATCAACGGGCGGCTGAAACGGATGAACGCTGTCAGGCGTTGCTTCGACTTTGGTTTCGATCTCCGGCTTGGAAGTGGTTTCGGATGGGATTGAAACCCATTGATCGGTCGTCGGCAGCAATCGATTGATTGGCGGCCTCGCGTCGTCGCGCCGAACGATTTCGTAATTCGGTTTCAGTTTGGCGGCTGTTTGGCGAGCTTCGAAGAACGAACGTGATGCTCGCAACAGCGAGTTGGGAAGAATGCGTCCCAACTGAGCTCTTTGATGGAGGTCACCTCGCAAACGCGGGTCGAGCACGCGGTAGCCCGATGTGACGACCTGAGCCAACTCAGATTCGGTTTGGGCATTTGGCTCGGCAAGCTGCTTGGAGGCGAGTTCTGTGGCCAAAGTCGTTGTCGCGGTCCGCAGCACAGTGACTCGCGTTTCGGTTGGCTGAATTCCCAACGACACAAACGGATCACCGGCCATTTGTTTGGAAGTTGAGCTCGTCGCCGACGATTTCAAATCGATTCCACGCGACGACGACGGCACCTTTGTGCGATCGTTATCTGCGGGATTATTTGAGGCGGACATCGGTGTGACCGAACAACTCGGTTCAAAAAAGCGTTACGGACCGGTTAGCAGCGGACGCGACAAAAGTCGTGGCTCCGTTTTGCCCTAGGTACGGGCGAGTACGGTTTTTGACAAAACAAAACGGACAATGTTCGCATTCGATCTTCAAACGTCACAGATTTGAAAGGCCTGTCTGAGCGACGTTACGGGATCTTCGTATGTGGGGATGAATTCTTGGGCAACGTAGCCCGAAAAACCGGTGTCGCGAATTGCTCGCATGATCGGTGGATAGTTGATTTCTTGGGTGGAATCTAGTTCTCCACGTCCAGGATTTCCGGCTGTGTGGTAGTGCCCCGTTATCGAAGCGTAACGGCGGAGATGACGCATCACGTCGCCATGCATGATTTGAACGTGATAAACGTCGAACAGCAGTTTCATGCGGGGCGAACCGACCGCGTTGATCAAATCGGCGCACCGGTCGATGTGGTCGCCAAAGTAGCCGGGATGGCCTTTCATCGGGTGCGAATCGTCCACGCTGTTGAGATGTTCCAGCACCACATTGACGCCGCATGATTCCGCCAGCGGCATGATTCGTTTCCAACATGCGATGCAGTGCTTCATGGCGGCTCGATCAGAAATCCCCGACGTTTGCATGCCAGTAAACGTGATGACGGCGGGAGCGCCGACGCGTTGAGCTAATTCGATGGCATCGCGAAGTTTGGATTCGACTTTGGCGTGATGATCGGGATTGACGGGGCCTTCCTTAAAACTGTGACTGCCGACCAGCGAAATTTTGAGTCCGAGTTTGAGAATCGCGTCGTAGTGCTCCGATCCAATGCCCTCAATTGCCTCCAATCCAATCGCCTTGGCGTGGCGTGCCAACGTGATGGGCTTCATTGGATTGAAGCACCATCCCATCACAGACTGTCGGATTGGTTGGGGTTTCATCGCAAATCGGGAAAGACGAAGACGAATAACATCGGCTCACCGCATTGAAGTGCAGCCGTCACTAGAAACCATGCGTTGCAAATCAGATTTTTTCAGACCCCAGTTTAGCCATTGAACGTCCCCCGAGCGTCAAAAATCTGGTTGGCGACAGAATCGTGTCAAGTTCCGTAACCGACAAAGTCGATATCCGTGGCAGACCGAACCTAGCGGCGACTCCGCGTCGCTTGCTACACCGCCACTGCTCGCTCGATGTGCTCCCACGTGAAACGATTTCTCGATTGCCGCAACGCCGCCGCTCGCAACTGCCAAATGCCGTCCAACGAATTTAACGAACACCCGAAAAACCTGCGGTTTGGCCACGCGATCGCGAAGCCATCCCCATCGATTGACCAGCATCAACAGGCGGAACTGGATCGCTTGGCGGGCATGGCTCCATCAAAAACAGTTGCCATATCGCTGGCCCAACTCACCAGTCTGTTGCTTGACGCAACGCAAGCCAATCGGACCTGGTTGCACGATTTCGCTGATGACGTTGTGCGAGTCGACCAGGACTTGTTCGATGTTTTGTTGGCGTATCAGGAAATGTGCCAATCTGGGCCGATTCGACGCGCTGCGTAGCCGCCGATCCCACGAGATGGTTACCACAAAAAATCCAACTTGATTGCCGGAGAATCTGCCATGCGATCCATAGCCGTCATCAATCAAAAAGGGGGCGTTGGCAAAACGACCAGCAGCGTCAATTTAGCGGCCGCATTGACGCGGGCGGGACGACGCGTCTGTGTGATGGATTTGGATCCGCAAGCTCACGCGTCCTTGCATCTGGGTGTCTCCGCCGTCGACGGGGAACCATCGATGTATGAAGTCCTGTGCGGCGATATGCCTTTGGAGCAGGCTCGTCGGCAAGTTGAAGACAACCTGTTCGTCGTGCCATCCAACCTGGACCTCGCTGCCGCGGAACTGGAGCTTGCCGGCGAAGTCGGACGCGAGATGATTCTACGAGACAAACTCGAAGATGATTCGGAAGCGTTCGATTACTTGATCTTGGACTGCCCACCAAGCCTCGGCGTGCTGACCGTGAATGCACTGGTGGCCGTTGAAGAAGTGTTTTTGCCCTTACAGCCTCATTTCCTTGCGCTGCACGGGCTATCCAAACTGCTGCGAACAATCGAGATCGTCTCGCGTCGAATGAATGATCAACTGCGTTTGTCCGGTGTCGTGCTCTGCATGTACGACTCGAACACGCGTCTGGCGGCTGAGGTAAGTCATGACATCGATGCGTTCTTTGAAGCATCCAAAGGCAGTCGCGAGTTCTTTCGCGACGCACGGTTTTTCTCGACCCGAATTCGGCGCAACATTCGTTTGGCCGAAGCGCCCAGCTTTGGGCAATCGATCTTCCAGTACGCGGGCGAAAGCAACGGCGCAATCGACTATCAATCGCTGGCATCCGAAGTCATCGAACAAGAATCGGTGACGCAGAACGAGTCGGTTCGTGTGGCCGCGTAGCCGCGGTTGATCGAAATCTGACGCAGCAACGCCAGCACGACACACGAAATCGAATCAAAAAAAAGTTCAATTGACCCCGCTGTTGGCATTTCGCTAGCGTCCGCCAATGCGACACCGCCTTCCAACACGCTTCGATGCTCGGCACCAGCGATGTTGGATTCTTCGTGCGCTATGCCTTGCCGGGCTGTTGTTGCTGACGCCGGGCTGTTTTTCGACGCGTTATCTGCAAAATCGATCATTCCGCGATAACGCGCTGGCCAGCACGCTCAAACTGGCGCGTTGGCGAGGACCCGAAATCAGTCCGCGGACTCAAAACGCACTGCGGCGTTACGGGTTGGTTGAAACGTTTGAAAACGACAGCCAGATTTGCTTGCATCACCTGCGAACACGGCATCATCAGAATCCAGATCCGGAGCTCGCTTACGCACTTGCTGAAATCGCTTACGTCGAAGGCAAACGATCCGAGCGTGCGGGCCGTGCCAGCGATGCGATGAATCATTACGGCATCGCCCTGACGACGAGTTATCGATACTTGTTCGGTGACCAGTTAGCCGATGTTCGCAATGCTTACGATCCGCAGTTTCGCAGCGTGTGCGATCTGTACAACGAATCGTTGGAAGACCTGTTGCGGATTCTCTGCAGCGAAAATCGGCTTCGTCCTGGTCAAACCTACACAATCCGAACCGCAGATCGCCAATTCACAATTCGCACTGAAATGCGAGGTGGTTGGCAACCTGATGAGTTTGACCGTTTTGAATTTGTCAGCGATTACGACATCAAAACACTGCGAAATCGGCATACGACCTATGGTCTTGGCGTGCCTTTGATCGCAGTGCGTCGGCCGCGTGGTCAGGATGACACGCGCGAAGATTATTATCCGGAAGGTTTGAGCTACGCGGTGACGGCGATGCTGCGTTGTTCGACGCAACCCTCTGAGACGCTCGGCGGTGAACTGCCTGCGATGGTTGCCGATCCAAGTCAGCCGCCCGAATGCGTGCTGGAGTTTTTTGATCCGCTTCGGGCCAATCAGATTCACTTGGCCAAGCAATGGGTGCCACTGGAAACCGATCTCACGACGCCGCTCGCCTATTTTCTGGACAGTCCCGAATACCGCAAACGAGATCGCGCGACCGAGGGTTTGTTGGACCCGGATGACGCGCAGCGCAAGCGGGGGCTGTATATGCTGGAGCCATACGATCCCGAACGCATTCCCGTGCTAATGGTGCATGGGCTCTGGTCCAGTCCATTGACATGGATGGACATGTTTAATGATCTGCGAAGTTTTCCCGAGATCCGAGAGCGTTATCAGTTCTGGTTCTATCTTTACCCATCGGGTCAACCATTTTGGCTCAGCGCGACTCAGTTGCGTGGTGACCTGTTCGCGATGAGGAACACGTTCGATCCGCGTGGCCATCATCAAGCCATCGACAATATGGCGCTGGTTGGTCACAGCATGGGAGGTCTGATCAGCCGGCTGCAAACGATCGATAGTGGCGATGACTTTTGGAACATTGTCAGTGATCAACCGGAAGAGGCTCTGCAGGGTCCCAGCGAAGATATCAACAAACTGGTGGGTGCTCTCAAATTCAACCCAAACCGCTCGGTTTCACGTGTGGTCACGATTGGGACGCCTCACCGCGGCAGTGATCTGGCCAACACGACGACGCGTTGGTTGGCTCGCAAGATCATCAAGCTTCCACGAATGGCCGTCTCAACGGGAAATCGGCTGGTCCAAGCCAATCCCAGCTTTTTCCGCGACACGCGTTTGTTGACGGAAGCCAACGCCGTCGATTCGCTAGCACCGGACTCGCCAATCTTTCCTGTTTTGCTGCGGGCAAAGAAGTCGCCCAAGGTCAAATACCACAACATCATCGGCGTGCTCGACGATCCTCCGTTCGTTGTTGGCCGTGGGTATCGCGGCGATGGCGTCGTCGAGTACGCAAGTGCCAAAATGGACGACGTCGAAAGTGAGTTGATCGTTGATGCGTCACACACAAGTATTCACATGACGGGCAAGTCGATCTACGAAGTCCGCCGCATCTTGTTGCAGCATTTGCGGGACGTCGACGCACAATTGCGACTCGCGTCCACAACGCTCCCCAAGCTCCCGTCGACCTACGCGCAGCGGATAAGACAACCTTTGTTGGGCGACGATTCGTTCTTGGAATCGTCTGGCGACGCTGTGCAACAAGTGGGATCGATGGTGCGTTTAAAGCGCTAAGGACTGGTCCGCAAACATGCTACCCAATTAGTCGAAACGCGCTAGCGTCGGTTCTCGTGGGAACCGGGGCTATCGCCCAATGCCATCTACTTTTGGCAATTCGAGGAGCATCCTGTTGAGCGACATGGCGCTAGCCGTCGGTAACGCTGTAATAGGCAACACGGAACCGGCGGCTAGCGCCGAGCCGCTCACAAGGTAGATGGCATTGGGCTAGCGCCCATCGGCTATTTTGGAACCCGTAATTAAATGATGAACGAGTCCTAAAGCGGTTCGCCGATGTGGCGTCGCTTCAAAAAACTTGCCTCGGATGCATCAGATAACTCAACAAATCACGCACCGCATCATCATCGAGTTGCGATAGCAGACCGCTCGGCATAGGCGATTGGCTCGTCACCGCCTGATCTTCGATGTCATCTTTCGGAATCACCCACGTTTGGTCAGCTGCGACAATCGTGATCGCCGACGGCGTGGTCTTGGTCACCAGCCCAACGACCACGCGGCCATCGACCGTCAGGACTTTAGTGGCGCGGTAGTTGGCACTGACGACGGCGTCGGGATCAACGATGTTTTCGAGCCAATAGTCGATCGAGTCACGTTGAGCTCCTGTCAGATTGGGTCCAATCGCTCCGCCCACGTCATAGAGTCGGTGACATGCAGAACAGTGTTGTTCGAACAATTTGCGGCCAGACGACAAGTCGGCACTTGCGACGATGGTCGGTGTCATCGCTTCTCGATATTGATGAATCTCTTTTTGTCGCTCGGCGGGCGTCGTTCGCACCTGTCCCCACAAGCTTTCCAGTCGCCGCGTTAATGCGGCATCGCCTAGTGCATCGATCGCGCGGGCGTGCGAGGCATCGATGCGTGCAATATCGATATCGTTACTTTGATCTTCAACGGCGTCGAGTAATTGGGTCGCGGTGATCACTCGGGTGCAAAGCATTGCAATGATCTTGGGCCGCTGGGGAGCACGAAATCGCCGAAGATTTTCGATCAATAGCTGTCCCAGCGATAATGCGATCCGGTCGTTGGGAATCGGATGCACTGCTTTGGCAACGCGAACATTGACGCGGGGATCGCGAATCAGTGATTTGACGACCTCGATCAACTCGATTTCTTCAATCGACTGTGATGGCAGCGAGTGTGTTGGCTCGTTTGCTGCCTTGGCTGCATCCGACATCAATGACACGTTGCGAGATAAACCATCGGCGATACCCTCAATTGCAGCGGCTCGTTTGAGAATATCCACTTGGTTGTCCACCGCCGTTTGCAACAGACGCTCAATCGATTCGCCGCCGGTGTAGATTCGATCCAGGCGATTGAGCGTTTCGACGTGGGTCGGTTGGTCAAGCATGGCTGATTGGAACTCATTCCAATGAAGTCCAGGACTTAATCGTCGAATCCCAGCCAAACCATCTTGGACGCCGACCATGATTGCGGCAATTCGATCATCCGCGTTCTGTTCGCGAAAACGGGTGACAATGCCGAGTATCTCGTCAAGATGTTGCGGGTGGTCGGTGGCGTGTTCGGTAATTGCCCGGGCTGCCCATTGATTCAATTTTGTTAGCCGACTGGTTCGCAGCAGCGTCGCGAGTTCGCCACCATGCTTTCCGGTTCGCGACATCAATCCGTACCAAATCAGATGCTGGATATTGTGATCAGCTTGGTCGACATCGCGCCGGCTCAGAGCAATCCCAATGCTGGATCGGCATGCCCCAGGGAGGCGTTGGATCAGTGATGCCAATTCGCCCCGGACGCGTGCCGATGGATCGGATTCGGCGAGACGGGTAAGTAACGGTTCAAGATTGCGAAATTCGCTAACAACCCGATCCGACGCGGTCAGCCCATCGAACGTTGGTCCGTAGCAATCATCGATCGGCCAATGCTGCGTCAGCAAACGTAAGGCCCAAACGCGCATGGCATCATGCGAATCGTTTTGAAGCAAGTCGACCAGATCGTCTTGCGTGATTTTGTTGACCGCGTGGATCGCCCATAAAGATCGCAAACGCTTTTCAACGCGAAGATCATCGTTGTGCAAATCAAGATGCAGCGAATCCCAATGTGACGAATCAATGCTTCCCGTTTCGGAAACAAGTTGGCTGAGGCGCAAGCGTGCTTGCCGACGAAACCATCGATCCTCACTTGTCAATAAAGGCAGCCACGAGTCAGGCTTGTCATCCTGAAGCGATGCCAGCTGAGCAAAAGCTGTTTTTGAATTGCTCTGGTGCACCAGCTTGTAAATCCGCCCACTGTCGCGGTGAACGCCCGTGTGCTCGTGGCATTCACCCAGGTCACTCCAATCAGCAATGAAGATGTTGCCGTCGGGACCTGCGGTCAGTTCCATCCCACGAAACCAAACGTCGTCCGCGAGCATCAAGTCGGATCCGTGTGAGCCGACATAGCCGGAACCACGTGAACGCAGAATCTCGCGATTGATTCGTCGGCCATGAAAATTCAGCGTGAATAAGTCGCCATGAAATTCTTTGGGCCAGCCTGTTTCGCGATAGATCATCATCCCGCTGTGAGCATGGCCACCGCCAAAATCATTGGCGGCCCCATCGCGTGATTTGGTCCACGATCCAGTCGTATCAAAATGGTAGTGATCGGCGTGCTGATCGATTAGCTCGTACGCGAGAGGGTTAGGATCGAGTGTGAACGGACGTTTGAAGTGAGCCCCGTGCAAACCATGCCACAAATGGCCGTTGACCGTGTTGATGAAAAACAGGTCGCCGAGTTCGTTGAAATCATGGCCCCAGGGATTCGTCGTGCCATGAGTGAGCACTTCGAATCGTTCTTCATCGACGTGATAGCGCCAGAGACCTCCTTCCAAAGCGATGCGTTGCGACGAAGGAGTCCCCGGGCGACCGATCTTGCCTGGACATGACCCGCCGCATCGACCGTAAAGCCAACCGTCAGGACCAAAACGCAGCCCATTGGCAAAGTTGTGGTAATTGGCGTCTGCGACTGTGAAACCATCCAAGATCACGCGAGCGGGACCCGCGGCTACTGGCACCATGATGTCTCGATCGTTCTCACCCGTTGATGCATCAGAAATCCTCTCGACTAGCGGGATGAAGAGCAGTCGCGGTGGCGTCATCAACCAAACGCCACCGCGTCCGACTTCGACGCTAGTGAGTTTGTCCAAGTCATCCAGAAAAACGTGCTGATGGTCGACGATGCCGTCGGCGTCTTCATCGACCAAGACAGTCAAGCGATCACGCAAGTCCGACCGAAATGCGACGCCACGTTTGGCATAGGTGAAGTTCTGTGCGACCCACAATCGACCGCGATGATCCCATGCCAGGTCAATGGGATTGGCAATGTCGGGTTCCGATGCAAAGACGCGACATTGGATTTGTTCGGCATGTTGCGAATTTGGGAATCGCATTGACGCGGCCGCGTCGCGTGGTGGCGTCAGCGGAACGTAATGTGGCGAAGCAGGATCGGCGAAGGGTTCCGTGTTTCGTGAAAGAGCCTCCT
>JBCCJB010000073.1:0-13330 GCA_039028015.1 Planctomycetota bacterium | reverse complement strand
CCCACATCCGCCAACTGTGTTTCATCGGGTAAGACCACTCTTCCCTTGCCGGGGACCCGAGTGCGGACGCCTTCCAAACTTCCCAATAAGCGGCTTTCCAGCATCAACGCGAGACCCGGCGTTTGGATCTTATCCTCGGTTTCGGAACCGGCTCCGTAGTTAAGACCATTTCCGGTGTTGAGAGGTATCGAGTGTTCGCCGCTCGCGTAAGACTCGAAACCAGGCACGAAAATCGTTAGTTCAACATCTCCATTGCCGGGGATGGAATCGAATGTCCGATTCAAATCAGCAAAGGCTTCAGGCAAAGCCAGTTGAGACGATGTGAATTGCGTTTTGACCTTCAGTACCAGTGTTTCGCCGAATGCTGAAGACGATCCCGCCAACCCAATCGCGGCGGTGATCGAAAGCACTTGTAACCAATTGACCTTACGAATGTCGTACATAATCCGCTGCTTGTGGGGGAAGGGTACACGGCGCGACCTGTCATGAAGTCGCATGTCCATTTCTCGATTGTTCGAGAAACAGGATACCTGCACAACAGGAAGAAGGGCAGCAGTTTGTCGCTACGAATGGCTGGATCGCTTGCCGGTCGGCTGGTTCAGGCAGCGGCCCGCGAGGGTTCGTGACTGTCGGTTGCGATCTTATGACGAGACGCACGTTCACGGGTGTCCACTGACGCTCGCGATGGGTGATGCCAACACGGCTTTTGTTGCCAAGTCATTCCAAACCGTTCAGCGAACTGGTGAAAGCTGAGTGCAATCGGTGACATGTTTGACAAATCCCGCCACCCGTTTGGGACCGGGACGTTTGGTTGCATCGGGATCGTCATCGCTGGTTCAGAACCGCTTGGCAGCGAGCGGTGATTTATCGGTTGACGATAACGTCGCTGCAGGAAACAGTTGCCAACGGAATCAAATGCAAGGTGACCGGTCAACTCCGTCCAGTCCCAGTCGGACCAAGTATCGATGTAATCAAGTACGCATTGAGAAAATTTGGTCTCATCACCACCGATTGCGAATCCGGTTGCATGTTGCTCGATTTGGTCGTGGCATTCCACTTCGCGGTGTTCTTCTGAATCGCTTGGATTGTTCGGAATGGTTTGGTTTAGTGACATGCGCTCGACCAATCCTTGTGGACCGATTTGCAACTTGAGGTTGCCATTGATTTGCTGAAAGCAAGGTCGACCAACCTCGTCACGCTCGAGTGCCGCGAAAAGTGTGTGGTCGAGCTCGGCAAGTCCATAACAATGCAAAACGCGTAACTCGCATCCTCGGTCGCCCAACCAATTGCGGACGGTGCGTTCTAGCGACTGCGGCATCGGCGTCCCACCACATGCCCACAACAATCGTTCGGGCAGTGTTGCATCTGTTTGTGACAACAGGAATCGAATCATGTCGGCTCCCGTTAACGGTTGCGCCAAGACGATGACGGGACGGTTCTGTTGCGCTGCCAACGCGGCTGCTCGCGCGAAGGTGGGTGGATGCAAGTACGTGTCGACCAAGTCGACGCCATCCAAACTGCCAAGCGAAGCCGGGTAGGCATTGATGACGAGCGATTGAGCGGGTGTTCGCAAGAACTCGATAAGGCTCGGAAAAATCTTAAGCAAGCTCTCAAGCTTTGATGGCCCGCTCGCTGATCCGCTTTCCATTTCAATGACACGAAAGCCATGGGGATCCCGTGACGTTGAACCTGCTGAATAGGAAAGAATGCGAAGCGTCATGCTATGTCGTCCCACAAGATGTTCAAGACGTTGATCGAATTGCTGCAGACTTGAAAACCTGGCTAAGCCGCTGTGAGCGAGAAGTCTTCGATCGTCTCGGCGCGGGCTGCGGCACATCCCTGCTCCAAACAAACCGGATCGGCGATCTGCCGAAACAAGTCGTTGCAAAAAGACCTCACGTCTGGATCAGCGGCCATCAACATCACTTGGCTGTCAGTTCCCAATTGCGGATGCACAAAGTCAAAGCCATCGAGTCGACGAAAACCAATCCGGCGGTAAAACGGTGCCAGTGACGTCTCGGTGTTCAAAATGGCAAAACGAATGCCACGCGGTAATTGATGTCGCCAAGCAGCACGAATCAATGATCTCAAGCAGCTCGAGGGACATCGGGAGTCCCGAAGAAATCGCAGTTTGCAAACCGAGACCAGAGACGTGCGAAACTGCTGGACCAACGCTTCGGGGTAATAGGATTGGCAGTCGAGATCACCATCTTCGGCTCGGTGGACCGTCATCACACCAACAGGTTCACCTTGGTTTTCAAAAAGATAGTGGTGGCTATACCGATCAAAATTGAATTCGCTTTCACCGGCAACGGACTGACGCACGTGGCAGACGCGATCAAAGTCCCAACCTGAATTTCCATAACAAACTTTGACTCGCATCGAAGCAATCCTTTGCATGCGATCCAGTAATGGCTCACCGTGATCCAGTCGGACCACTCACGACACCGACATATCAGCCCAGTCGCATCGCCAGCAACCCGATCTTCGCGATCGCGATGACTGCCTCGTACAAGCAATCCTCGAGGCGACATCGTTGGGCCTTCAATGAAGGAATTGAGACCGCTCGGCGTAACTTTGCGCCTAATTTGCGCTTTGCATGGCGACGATCCTGCGATCCATGCTCGACGTGTGGTGATCCACTTTCGTGCTGATGATGTTCAGGGCCAGCTAACGTCCAGGGCCAGTTAACGTGTAGGGCCAGTTAACGTGTAGGGCCAGCTAACGTTTAGGGCCTGCTTAATTAGTGCCGCGGCGTCGTTCGGCCTCGCGCACCGAATCGATGTCGTTGACCATAGGCTTCTCGTTCACGCTTTGCCCAATCGCGTAGGCCAGGCGACCAATCAGCGCAAAATAAACAAAAGTGGCTGCCACGCCGGTGGTCAGGGCGATCACCAAGGTCGCCACAGCAGACTGCAAGCTGGCAAAAACAAAAATGAGGAAGGTGGCAAAAAACAAAATGGCGGCGCTGAAGTAAAAACCGCCCCACGCTTCTTCGCAACGTGTGATGCTGCGGCCGACCTCAGGTGAAAACGGTACGAAGACACTTTGCATGTCTAGCATCGACAGCAGCACAAATGGAAATAGAACAAACAACGATGCCATGCAAATAAAGACCGTCGTGATGCTTTGTTCGAATGCAATCGATGCCGCAAACCAGACCGGTCCCACGGTCAGGCCAACCGCGGTCAAGCAAAGCAAAAGCGGCGAAATCCACTCCGCTGGTTCCAAGGTCAGCGGCCACTGATCAACGCTGTCCTCATCATTGGCGACCGACTGAAGAATTGCAAAACCGCACGCCAACGTCATTGCTGCGAAAAACAATCCGAGCGGGAAAAGGCTCATCAACAAAATGTCCGTTCCCACACCCACGACGATTCCACCGACCAACCCGCCCACCGCGGAAAGAATCAACCAATGGGTCAGAACACCTAGTTGCGTCAAAATTCCAAACGTGGATCGCAACCACTCGCCGATCTTTGGCACGTCGTCGTCATCTTCCGCCGGGGTTGATTCTTCAACCGCTTCCGCCTCGGCCAAGAGGTCTTGCGCCGATTTTCGGTAGGGATCCGCGGGACGATCTTCTCGTGTCGCTAGCGATTCTTCAAACGTGAATGTCGCATCGGAATCCAGATCGATCTGAGGCTTCTTCTTTTTCCGTGGTGGTGACGGAACGGTGATGAGGCAGTGGCAATCGCGACACTTGATCTGACGGCCCGTTTGAGCAGCGGTCACACCGATTGGCGATCCACAGGTGCGACACGTGATTCGAAAATGGGTTTCAAATTCGACGGACTGAGCGGTCGCGGACTGGGTTCGAACGGGCTGGGCCGAACCACTGGGTTGGGCTGACGGACTGGATTGGGTTGGTGGCGCGGCGGAGGGAAGTGCCATGTCGAATAGGTCATCACCAAAATCATCACCGCGATTTGCCGAAGGGGTTGGCTCTGCCTCAGGCAGCGTCCCACTCACAGACGGCTCTGGCATCGACGTTCGCACAGCGTCAGGTCTCACCGGAGATTCGGCGAATGGATAATCCAGAGACAACCAGTCGTCATCATCGCCGCTTGCCAACGATGTCGATCCAGGGACGACGAATGTGCTGTCGCAGTGCGGGCAACTCACACGTTGACCCCCCGCATCTTCACCAACGGTGACGGCGGCTTTGCATGCCGGGCACTGCAACGATTGCGTCAATGGCTAGTCCTCCATCACCTCGGCTTCCCGGTTCTTGGCCAGATCGGTCGCGTCAGACTCATACTTTTTGGTGAGCTCTTGGACCTTATCTTTGCACTTGTCTCGATCGTCCTCGGTCATCTCGTTGTCTTTTTCAGCTTGATCAGCCGCCTTGTTGGCGTCGCGGCGAATGTTGCGAATGCTGACTTTGGATTCTTCCGCCAGTTCTTTGATTCGCGAAACCATTTTCTTTCGCACGTCAGTCGACAATGGTGGGACATTCAACCGGATAACCCGTCCGTCATTTTGCGGATTCAGTCCAAGGTCGCCAGCGACGATCGCCTTTTCAATCTCTTTGATTGTTCCGGTGTCGTAGGGCCTGATCAAAATTTGTTGCGGTTCTGGCGTACCGATTGATGCGAGCTGTTTCAGGGGGGTCAGTGAACCGTACACTTCCACCTTAATTGAATCGACCAATCCCGGGTTGGCTCGCCCTGTACGAATACCGGTCAAGTGTCCGGACAAAACGGACACCGCTTTTTCCATGCGTTCCTCTGCGTCGATCAAGATTTCATCACTGTCCACGATGGGGTCTCCTTAGGATGAGGGGATGAGTGTGGGGTCGCCGATCCATGTGCCAACGGTTTCGCCGCGGACCGCACGCACGATATTGCCATCGCGCTTGAAGTTGAAAACGACGATTGGCTTTCGATGTTCACCACACAAGGCAATTGCAGTGGCGTCCATGACGCGAAGATTTTTTTGCATCACCTCCGAGTAGGCAAGCTGTTCGTAGAGCACCGCGTGCGGATTTTTTTCGGGATCATCGCTGTAGACACCATCGACGCGGGTCGCTTTCAGAATCACGTCGGCGTCGAGCTCAAGGGCTCGCTGAGCCGCCGCGGTGTCAGTGGTGACAAAGGGACTGCCGATACCACCTGCGGGCACCACAACGCGTCCTTTTTCCATATGCCGAATCGCGCGGCGACGAATGAAGCCCTCGGCGACCTTCTCAACCGGAATCGCGCTCATCACACGTGTTTGCAAACCGATCGATTCCAGGGCATCCTGAAGCGCCAGGGACTTTATGATCGTTGCCAGCATGCCCATGTAATGGGCCGTGGCTTCCTGGACGGTATTGGTGGCTCCCGAAAACTGAGCGCCACGAAGAATGTTGCCTCCCCCGTTGACGATCGCGATTTGACATCCCGAGGCGTGCGCCTTTTGAATCTGACCAGCAATGTCAGCCAACTCGTTTCCACTGATGCCACGTTTTCCCGATTCCGCCAACGATTCCCCGCTCAGCTTCAAAATCACGCGGCGGTAGCGCAGCTCGTTGGAATCCATGATGATGTGGCTCGAAAGCGGTGAGGTTGAAGGGGCTATGACACTGCTCAATCTGATTAGAAACCACGTCAGAAACAAGACCACTGCCCAGCTCGGTCTTCAGCCGATTAACGCCCGGGATGGCGGTCGATGAGATGCAATTTTGCCTCGCCGCACCACCGGATCAGCGATTCGATATCGCCGTATCGAACCATGCCTGGAACAAAATTCACATCGTCCTGGTATCGAAGGTCGCCAAACCGAAATCGGGCACAATCGACGGTTGATTCCGCGAAGCGTGCGCCCGCGATTGCGACGGCGGGTAGTGCTGACGCTGCGAAACCCGCGTCGGTGTAAAGACGGATTCGCGATGTGAGGTTTGCCTTAACGGTTATCGGGATACGCTGTGATTGTTCCCGGAATGATGTTGATTTCTCTTGCGGAGGCTTGTTGAGCATTGATTCAGCGGCCACCAACGCTGCAAGAACTGCCGCGGTTCGTTTGACTGCTAGCGGGCGATTGTATCCATAGGTGTAAACGATTGATCGTCCACGAGAACTAATTCGATCGTCGGTCGGTGGCACTCGATCTTGCCGTCCCGTCGCTGAACCAAGACCGATTGCAAGGACTGTGTTGCCCGCGGCGATTTCGGCGTGCACGCGGGGATATTGTTTGGCATCGGTCAGTCGTTGCACCGATTCGGTGACAAAGACAGTGATGTCACTCAGCTTTTGAAGATTGCCCGACACCGGCGACAGGATTTGTACGGGATACGATTGCTGGCGTGTGTTCAGTTGTGCCTCTTGCAGTTGAATTCCAGCCACCATTGATTGGTCTTGCACTGCAAGATTGATTTCATCTGAGTCGGGCGGGACAACGTCGTAGATTGTTTCCAATGCGGGAAGAATGATCGTGTCAAATGAATCAGGTGATTGCAGTGCTCGATTCGTATTCTCGTCCCACCATGTCAAGATCTCGGATTCATGCACGGTGCCCTGACTGCCGGGCATGGGATTGTCACGAGTCCAAATCGTCAGTTCTTCGGGTGACAGCGATTCGTAGTCTTGCTCGATGATTGGTGATGACGCGTCAAGCTCGAGAAACCGATTCATGAACTCGTACATGGTGCCGCGAGTGACATAGTTGTAGTTGTGTTTGAATTGCAGCAACGGACGACACTGAACGAATGACTTCGCACCGAGCAATTCGTAGAGCCGTTGTAATTCTGGAAACCCGTCACGCATCATGTCACGAGTCCAATCATCCGCTGCAGTCATTCCCATTGGCGTCGGCGCAATCAGACCGGCCAACTCGACGTTACCGGTATCGATTCGGAGATAGCACGCGTTCTCGCACGGACATCCGCCTTGCATCGACGTGGAGACCATGCCATTTGGAAAGCTCGCTGCAATACGGTCATCCAGTGCTCCCAAAACGATGGTCTGTGTCCCACCACCACTGCCACCAGTAACGCCAATGCGATTTGAGTCCACTTCGGGCAGACCGGCCAAGAAATCAAGCGCCCGTAATGCGTTGAACGCCTGCAGACCAAAGATGGACTGCATCCTGGCGACGGCGGGCGTGCTATCAAACAATTGCGGCGTTAAATGAGACGCAACGATCTCGGCGGGACGAACCGTTCGCTTGCTGTGAGCCAACCAACGCGATAGTTGAAGCGAATCTCCATAGCCAACCATATCGAAGATAAAGCTGACGCAACCCATTCGCGCCAACTGTGCACAACGCGCGATCTTGGGCATGCGTCCCGAGTTTGCGAATCGTTCGTCTCCGGAATCGATAAGGTCTGCTAGCGTTTCATCGTCATAGCACTGCAATCGACCGCCGTGCCCATGAGGTGACAGAATCGCAGGTCGTTTTTTCCCCTTCTGCTGGTGTTGCTTTAGTGGGCTTGTCTCGGGCCGAAATAGTAGGCCGGACACATAATGTCCAGGCAATGACTCGAACCAGACTTTGTCAACCTCGAATCCATCGCGACGTGCTGCCGGTCGAATGGTTGCTTTGATCTGCGGTCGCGGCAGCATCGGATGCAATCCCGCAGCGATGGCCACACGTAACCGAAGTGCTCGCCGTCGTTCTTCCCATGCGGATGCGGTTTCCGGGACCGAGAATGGGAAATGTCCCGATAGGGACTTCAGCGAAACCGCGTTGCGCATCGCTGGCGGCTGAGCTGACAGCCGGCAGACCTGTAGCAAGAGCAGAACGAGAAATGTGCAGCGAATGCGTGTGCAGGGAATAATTGATCGATGACGCATCAGTAATTCCCGAAAGCATTTCTGTTGACCGAAGTCAAAATAATTGCGTGATGGCGGTATCCAGGCCATTGGTCGGGTTGGATTCGTCATCGATTGGCGTGGACTGTTCGATCGCCAAAACTTCAAGCGTTTGGTCCCATGGAGCAACGTCGCCGACTTTCTTTGCCACCGGTGCCTCGACGGAGTCGGGTTCCTGTGACGTGATTGGAGTGAGCGAATCAATGGAGGAATCGATTAACGGTTCCGGAGAACTTGCTCGCAATGCTTCTAACTGATTGATTCGATTGATGACTCGCAGTGCATCCAACGCTGAGATCAGTTCGTTACCCGAAACGTCATAGAAGAACTGCTCGTTGACACCATCATTGGTACCGATGCCGAAGTCCGAATCATTGACTGGGATCTGCGACTCGGTGGAGGCATTGAGTCGATTGATGACCAGCAATGCATCCAGGGCTGTGACTTCACCACTGCGGTTAACGTCTGCCGGATCGATTGGGTTTTGCAATCGGCTGCGAACGGTGTTGAGTTCCAGACGCGTGTTATCCGAGAAGTTCCCATTCGTATCGGCGATGCGGAAGATCAAGAAGTCCTCTCCCGGTTGACCATCCATCGGGAACCCATCATTGGGTTGATAGAGGATCCGCTCGTTGACGAAGTCGATCGTCGCCGTGCCGTTCTGAGGATCTTGAATGATCTCAAGTGTCGAGAAGTCAAGTCCGAACGGCGATGAGAACGCGCCGGAGATGTCAATTTCACCCTCACGTCCGACTGACGTACCCCCACGAACGACGCCGTTGGGAATCGGTCGTCCAAAGAATGTGAACCGAGCCGATTCGCTGTCTTGACCGAGATTGTCGGCAACGGTGTATTCAAAGAAATCTTCACCGGCAAAGTCAGGTCCGGGCAAATAGGTCAACACACCATCTTCGTCGTCATCGGACAAGTCGCCAAACTCGGGCTCCCGAGTGATCACAAATGATGACGCGATGATTTGACCATCGATATCGAAGTCATTCGGATTGCCGTCGTCTGGATCCGTTGGCTCGATGTCGAGCCCGCGGAACACGTTGAATCGAGTCAGTCCGGTGTCGTTGATCGCGATGGACTTATCAAAGACCGTGGGCGCGTCATTGACACCATTGATGGTTAATGTGACTTCCGCCGACGGCAGGATGACCTCACCGTCGAGGTCGGTCACCGTGTAAACGAACGTGTCAACAAGTTGATAGTCGGTTAAATCCTGCGTTGGATCGTTGGGATCAAACTCGTCAAAATCGATCAACGCTTGCAGAGTGGTTGACGTGTTGGGATCGTAAACAATCTCGCCAAGGTCGTTGATGCTGATCGTGGCACCCAAGGTCGACGTGATGACATCGGGTGTGGGTGTGACTCGAATTTGATCACCAACATCGGGGTCGCTGTCGTTTGCCAATAGGTCAGCGGTGGTGAATCGCAGTAAGACATCCTCGTCTGAGGCGAAGTTGTCATCAACGGGACGCGGTGTGTCATCCTGGGGCTGGATTTCAATCGTCAATGTGAACGCGGCACCAGCGACACCGGGCGCGGTACCGATGAAATCTCGGGGTGTCACGTTGACAATAACATCGCCTTCAGCATCGGGTGCCAGGACAAACGACAAGTTGCCGGTATTGCCATCGATCGCCGGTGGGACGTCGAACTTGGCGGCATCGGACGGATCAATCGTCACCTCAAACTGCACCGTTTGTCCGGCCAAGACTTCGTCGGCAGGTCCTGGCGAGATATTGGTTGCCCAAGGCTCATCGTAGGACCGATCGGTCGACGGATTGGCCAAATCAATGACATCTTCAACGACGGTGACGGGACTGGCTCCTGGAGTGAATGTCGGTGGATCGTTCACATCTCCGACCGACACTGCAAACTGCAATGGCACAGACGTATTGATGTTGTCACCGTCACTGGGTCCATCGTCGATGACCACAATTTGATACAGCGCCGTACCATTCATGTCGGGCATCACGGTGAATTCCAAGTCCGTGCCATTATTGATCTGGAACCCGGCATTGCCGCCAGTCACATCAATCAATCCTTCGTCGCCACCGACAAATTGGAATTGGAAGTCGACAATCGATTGTGCGGGGACGGCTCCTAACCCATCAATTTCATCGACGGCGCGACCAAATCCAGACGCGTCACCGGCGGGCCCCGTTAATGTGGTTAGCCAATCGCTAATCACATTGAGTCCTGAATCTTCGCCAACTGCAATTGTGGTCGGATCAACGGACACGTCCGGCGCATCGTTAAGGGCAGCGACTTGAATGCTCACCGTTCCCGTGGTGATCGTGTCGGGATCACCATCACTAACACCATAAGTGAACCCATCGGTGCCCACGAAGTTGGGCGCCGGATCGTAGCGATAACCAACGATCGCACCGGAGTCGATCACCGGCGTCAAGAATCCCAGTTGGTCGGTGCGATCAGGAACGTTCACGACTTCTAATTGCCCCGATGTATTTTCATCTGGCAAACCCACGGCGGGCGCAGCGGGACCGGCGCGGAAATTGAGTAGCATTGATCCGGCACCGCCCGTTCCGGGTCCGGCCACGTCGATCAAGATGCCCTCACCTGGACCGACCTGATCTTCGGTTGTCGTTGTTAACAGTGTGTCGCTGCCGACCAAGAACGGAGGATCATTGACCGCGGCAATGTTCAGCGTGATTCGACGCGGCAGCGATTCATTCAAATCGCCGCGACCAAATGTGGCATCGGGTCCGTCGTCAATCGCGACGACATCAAACACAAAAATGCCATACACGTTTTCCGCGGCTTCAAAGGACAGCTGACCCGCATTCGTGATGGCCAATTCGCCATCGCCGGGGAACGCGGCATCGTAAAGCGCGGCGGTCAACGGGATGGTGTTCGTTGGGTCTTCCGGTGCCGCCACCGTGACGGGTCGAATCTCAAATCGGTCGATCGATTGATTCAGAAGTTCATCCTGGGCTCGCTCCGTCGCCGGTCCGGTGCTCGGACCAGTAGCGATCGCGAACGCAAAACTGCCTTCGGCGAAGGGACCTGAATCTTCCTGAACATTAATGGTATCGCGGCGCACTTGGAATTCAGGCCGATCGTTGACCGGATTGAGGATGAGTTCCAAGGTGGCGTTGATCGTCCGCGGCGCTGACGTCAAACGAGCCGTTGGATCGGGAACCGGCAACGGATCGCCATCGCCGGGCAGTTCGTAATCCGTGCCGTCATCGGTGACCACGTACGGTAATGAGTCACGCAAAATCTGGTCCCGATTCATATTGACCGGTGGCGTGTACAGCAGCACAGGATCGCCGGCCGCGTTTGTTCCCAACACAACTTGGCCGCCCAATGTCGTCTCGCGTCCGCCCGAACCATCAGGACGACCAAAGTCGGCGATGTCGAGCGTTTGACCACCCCCCAGCGTCCCATCGGCTTCGTTGTCCGGACCAACGGTGAATAGATCGAGTAGTCCCGGTCGATCGGTCGGAGTGCTACGCCGCAGCGGGATTTCGTATGGCGTGCCCGTTGTGCCGTCGTCGGCGGTGTTGTCTTCCCGAAGCGTCAACACCATCGTGCCATCATCGCGCACTTCGATGAGGTCATCGACCGTGCCGGTCAGTGGCGTGGGAATGGTTCCCCCGGGACCGTCATTCAGACGCGGTGGGTCATTGATGGGTCGAACATTGACTGTGAACGTGACATCGACGCTTCGCGAAACAAATCCCGCCACATCGAGCAGGCTGTTATCGGTTGCCGTGACGACCGCCACCGCAGAACCAACCGCATCGATGGCTGGGAACAGCGTCAAATCTCCGTCGGGCGAAACAACCGGCGGTGAATCAAAAAGACCGCTTGGCGACGCGCTGACGAATTCCTTAAACGCAAACGTGACACCCTGACGAGCCAGTTCGTCCACCGCCGTCGATCGGGCGGGTGCAACCAGCGAAGCAAAACCTTCGACCAATGTGCCATCAAGGTCCGTGTCGATGCGTTCCAAAATCTCGACGATCGGACTCTCAAGTTGCACTTCCGGGATGTCGTTCACTTGAACGATGCGGATCGTCATCGTTTGCGGCTCAGATCGATTCTCGCCGGTGGATGCTGAGTAGTCTTCAGTCAACGGTGAATCGGGGTCGGTCAGCGTGGCACCCGGAATGGTTGCGGCTCCAAAGTCCTCGACGACGTAGCGGAAGACTTCGGTTGCTTGAACCTGTGTCCGTTCGTTGACGTCCACATAAGGCCGGAATAATCCGCCGGTGTAACGAGCCGGATCGGTCACATCGTTGAAATTCAACGTGATGGTGCCCGTGGCCAATTGAATTTCAACGCCATTGTTCGACGTGGCGTTGACCGTCACATCATTTCCGTCGATGTCGGTCACGATGAATTCAACCACGCGAAGTTGCTGGCTTTCCTCGTCAAATTCGTCCGCGTCTGAGACATCGTCGGCAAAGTCACTCGGTTCAGCCAACTCTGGGTTTTCAGCGGTACCGCCGAGGAATTGATCGGGAGTCAGGTCAACGACGGTTTCAGCACCCGTCGGCAAACCCGTGATGTCGGCAAACTCTTCAGACTCTGTCGCAACCAGTACCCGGTCGACTGTCACGGGAGCATCGTTTTCAGGACGGATGTTAACCGTCAATGTTCGCGTCACCGACCGTTCGTCGAATGGAAGACTGCCATCTTGCAATTGATCGGTGGCGGTGATCTCGATCACAGCGTAGCCGTGTGCGTCGGGCAGCGGCGTTAACGTCAAGATGCCAAATTCAGTAAGCACCGGTTCCGATGCGAACAGGTTGGCTGGTGCGGTGACGTCGTAGCTAAAGACAACCTCCTGATCGGCACGCTCATCGAGCGCCGTCGATCGACTCGGGAAGATGACTTCGGTCAGCCCTTCGACGACCGGGTCCGCCGTATCCAAAACGGTCCCTGAATAGACGTCAACGAAGACAGGTTCATTGTCGTCGCGGATGTCCTCATCGAATGACACGGTGCCCAGTTCTGGGAACTCGGGTGCGTCATTGCTCTCAAGAATGCGGATCGTCATGGTCCGCGGTTCGGATCGATTGACACCCGTCGTTGCCGAGTAGTCTTCCGTTAGCGGCGAATCTGGATCGGTCAGTGTGGCACCCGGAATGGTCGCCGCGCCAAAGTCCTCGATGATGTACTGGAAAACCTCCGCAGGTGCGAACTGTGGGTTCTCGTTGACATCCACATAGGGACGGAAGGATCCCCCGGTGTAACGAACGGGGTCGTTGGTGTCGTTGAAGTTAAAGACAACCGTGCCCGTGGCCAATTGAATCTCAACGCCATTGTTCGACGTGGCATTGACGGTCACATCATTCCCGTCGATGTCCGTGACGATGAATTCGACCACGCGAAGTTGCTGGCTCTCTTCGTCAAACTCGTCCGTGTCTGAGACATCGTCGGCAAAGTCACTCGGTTCAGCCAACTCTGGGTTTTCAGCGGTGCCACCGAGGAATTGATCAGGAGTCAAGTCGACGACGGTTTCAGCACCGGTCGGCAAACCCGTAACGTCGGCGAAT